>JAFLJV010000098.1 GCA_022712845.1 Sulfurimonas sp.
TCCAACTAACTTTTCAATAATAAGAAATATAGCCATGAATGTACTAAGACGAGAAAATTATATAAACTTTCCTCAAGCTATTCGTATGATTGGAGGAGATATTAAAAAACTTTGTAACCTTTTAGCATGAAACAGCCGTGAGTCCCCATGCTATGCTTGGGAATTTATATATCTTTTGTTGTTGCTCTCGTATGCGTTACCATGCACAGCATTGGAACAAGAAAGAGAGTAAGATTAATTTGTTTTAATTATTCCACCAATCTGTTCAGCATAGTCCAAATATTTTTTTTGTACCTCTTCGTCATTTTCAAAAGATGAGGTTCCACTTGGGATATCATACTTTTCTGATTCATTATACGCATTATCTTTCATTATTTTAACTAATGAGTTTATTTCAAGTTCTATAATATTTAATTGATATTTGTCTAAAAAATCACTTGCATAAACTATATTTAAATCAGACAATAATAAATTTACTTGTTTCTCCAATTCCTCATCATACTCGCTTGTAAGAGATTTTTTATATAGTTTTTTAATTTTTATACTTATTTCAGATATATCATTTAAATATTTTTTACTTTGTAAAATATTTAGCTTTCCATTATATTCATCTTTCCAAACTAAATATGAACTGTACACAAAACTAACGAATAATATAATATACAAAATATCGTTGGAAATGCTTACATTAAATATTTTACCTGTAGCGAATAAAAAAACACCTATTAAAAAATACCACTTTTTTCTTAAAAGTTCCAAATATATGCGTAACATTAAACTTTTAATACCTCATCAACATCTTTCATAATCCCATCAGTTTTTACAAGTGCATTGATGATTTTATTGTAATGTTTTAGGTCTGTTCTGCTTAGTTCCCTTCCTACTCTGTCTTTTAGCCATTTTTGGGCTGGTTGGTAGCCTCCTATGTAGAAATTCCATGCTGTTAGTGGGATATTAACTATAGATACATCTGCATTTATTTTTAGAGTTACTAAATCATTTTCTATAGTTGCATCTTTTTTATTTAACTTGTTAGTGATAAGCATTTCGCCTTCGCCATCTATCTCTATAACTCTTTCATTTAACTCTTCACTCTCCATTAAATGCAAGGCTCTTAGTTCACCACCTTTTTCTACAAGCTCCCAAAATATTTTAGGGTCTGGGTATGGAACTCTTGGAAAGTCTATCTTTAAAAACTCTTTGTATTTTTCTCTGTAGTTTGGAGAGTGTAAAACTGCATAGATATAGTCTATTATATCTATGGGTGCGAATGTAGTTTTATCTTCTATTTTTTCAGGTGTAAATCTTAGATTCAATGCTTTTTTTATATCTGCTACTATTTCGAGATTTAGGTTTGCTACTCTTGTGTTATCTAGTGAGTTTTCTTCAGGGTGCAGGTATAAAGGGAATACTTGTTCTCCACCTCTTCTAAATACATTAAAATCAACTAATTGATTGCTACAAAATACTATATCCCAATATGGGCTTCCAGTAACTTGTCCAGCCCTTCCTACCATTAAAGATATATTATTAAATAAATGTTTCGATAAATCACCTCTATTACGTTCAATAAAAGTTTTATCAAAATATATATACCTATTATCAAAAGGTCTGTATGATATTTTTTTTATAAATCTTTCATTGAACTCACATGTATCTTGAACAATATTTATCTTAAAGGTACTATTCTCTTTGATATTCATAGTGTTTAGTGCATATTCTTTGTCGTTTCTAAAAAATTCTATTAGTTTATTTTCCAAATGTACTTTATTTTCATTAATAACTAGTGTATCCCTTGATGTAACTATACCAACAGTACTTACTGGATATAACTTATCAATATTAAATCCGTACTCATATTCCTTTTTAAGTTTTAAGTTTTGTTTAAAAAAATAAAAATTTGGTTGCATATATTCTATTTTTTCAAAAGGTAAACTTTTTAAACTGTTTTCATTCAATGTTGTATATTTAAAATCTCTTCTTCCATATATATCACATAAATAAAGTTCTGCAAGTTTCTTAGTTTTGGTTTTCTTTTTAACTCCAATAATTATCGCAACACCTTGCATAATATCAAATACATTTTCATCTTTGCTACCGTCTGGGCAAACTTCTTTTTTCTTCGCATTTCCATGTAAATCTATTATATAAATTTTATCAAATGTTTTTAAAAGATGGTATCTCATACCTCTAAAAGTAGGATTGTCAAGATAACTATGATTTGTAATAAATCCTAAAATACCTTCTTCATTTTTTTGTATATAACTTTCACTATATCTGATAAATTTAACATAATCATCATTTATCCATTTAGAGTTTTTTTCTTTTAATTTACTGCCATCCCATTCTTTTTTATAATCTTCCATTAGTTTTTTGATAAAGTCATTATTATTTGATGATTCTCCACTATAAGGCGGATTTCCCATAACAACCATAACAGGAGTCTCTTTCTTCACTCTATCAGCTTCTCTAGATTCGTTTGCTAAATATGATGAAAAAAGAGTACCTGCCTGCTCATGATGTTCTTCTAGTGAGTTAGTCAAAAACACATTAAATCTTTTTTGTTTTATAGGCTTGTAACCGCTCTCCATAAGTAACAAATCAAGCTTTAAATGAGCCATCGCATACGAAGCCATCAAAAGCTCAAAACCATTTAGTCTTGGTATGAGTGAGTTTTCTACATAAGCACTCCAACTTCCACCCCAAAACTCTTTTTTTATAAACTTGATAGTTTGTGCTAAAAATGTACCTGTTCCTGTTGCTGGGTCGAGGATTTGTACTTTGTGAGTCTCTATCTCCTCAAGTTGATTTTTTGCTTTCTCACCTTTGCTTGTAAACTTGGTACTTTTCGCTTCTACTTTGATTTTGATTTTACTATCATCTATCAGTCCATCTTCTAAACCAAACTCATCTTTTAAAACCTCATCAACTGCTCTGACTATAAAATCTACTACAGACTCTGGTGTGTACCAAACACCTCTAGCTTTTCTAAGTTTAGGATTGTACTCCCCTAAAAATGTTTCGTAAAAGTGAAGTATAGGGTCATTCATACCACTTTTTGAACCATAATCAACAAAAAGTTTTTCTATATTTGTAGCTAAAAACACCTCTGCAAGTGAGTCTATAATCCAGATAAGCCTATCGTCACACTCAGCACCACCGATGTAGTTAAAAAGCCCTCTTAAAAATGGGTTTGATTTTGGAATGAGATACTGTGCTTCTTGCCTACTGAAATTTTGAAGTGTTTTATCATGAAGTCTTGCTGTAAACATTCCATAAGCAATAGTTTGTGCATATATATCTGCAAAACTTTGTGGTGTTATGTCATGAATAATGTTTTGCTTAAAGATATTCATCTGATTTTTAAGTGAGTCATTTTCTTCACTATCTTCATCACTTAAAATGGCTTTTTCAATAACATCCTTAAGAAGTCGTGCTTTACCTGCCATAAGCTTTGCTAACTTTGATGGACTTGTAATAGTTTGAGATACAAAAGTAGTAAAATCTAAAATTTTATTTGTAAAAGTAGAAAAATTTTCTTCTATAGGTATGATTATATTATCTTCTATTTTAGCTATGGAAATTTTTACTATTAATTCACCATTTTTATAAAATAAAAAATCTAAATAATCTGTAATTATGAGGTTATCAAGTGCCTTTTTATATCTGTCAAATTGTTCTTTGTTTATTTTCTTACCACTAAGGTCTTTATCACCAATATCTTTAGCTTCAATATATCCAATAGGTATATCTTTTTTGGTAATACTGTAATCAGGTGCTCCAACATCTCTTATACGAGCAGGTTCATTTGTAACTATGATATCATTATCGTTGATGATACCATTCAAAAGAGTCTCAAGATGTCCTCTATAGCTATGCTCTCTTGCATTTCCTGTTTGCAATAGTCTATTTGCATTACTTAAATAACTTTGCATTAGATGAGTGCTCATAAAATCCCTTTATTTATCATAGATGTATATTACCTACAATATATTAAAACTGTGTTATAAATAACTATGTATGTTAGATAAGCTTTTCTTGCCCTAACCTATATAATGCAAAATCATATTTTAATGGATCATACTCGTCAAAACCACGTAAAGTCTCTGTTAACTCTATAGCAGCCTGTAAATCGTAAGTTTTTCTTTGCAGTAGTCCAAGTTTTTTTGAAACATTAAAAGTATGAGTATCAAGTGGAATAATTAAATCTGCTTTATCAATTTCGCTCCATAAACCCATATCTATATTGTCATCTCTTACCATCCATCTAAGAAACATCATCCAGCGTTTTAATGCCCCTGCCCCTTTTGTTTTTCTAGTGACTTTAGAAGTTAAAAAATTATAACCTTGTGTATCATGTGGATATAACTCTTTTAAAGTTTGTATAAGCTCATTTATACCATCAACTACACTTCTTTTTTCTTTATACCCTCTTTTAAAGATATCTTCTAAAGTGTTTTTTTTATTTAATCTTTTAAGTGCAATAAAAAGAGCAATGATATCTTCACTTTTTTGAAATCTATAATAGTGATTTTTAAGAGCCTCACTTATCTCCTCATCACTTTTTTTTAAGAGTGAAAAATCAAGTGAGTTTAAAAATTTTACTATCTGTTTTACATTCCCATAAGCAAAAAGAGCACAGATAAGTGAGATAGTTGGGTCTTTATAACGATGTGCTACTAAAATTGGGTCTAATTTTTCTTCTGAGATTTCATCTTTAGAATTTCTTTTTTTAACCTCTTCATCAAGTCTTTTCTTAATGTAAATGATAAAGTTTTTTCCTCTCACTTGAACCTGCAATATTTAACTGTTTTCTATATTTTGCAATAGTCCTTCTAACCATTTTAACTTTGAATTTATCTTGGATTAAATCAAGTAGTTTCATATCACTAAGAGGTTTTGCTCTATTTTCTTGTTTAACTAAACCAATCAAAAACTCTTTTATAGCAGCATTTGACACATCATCATCTATAGCTGTTGTAAAGAATTCTTTCATAGCAAGAACACCTCTATCACATGCTATATATTTATTTGCTATAGCTCTTGAGATTGTTGATGGGTTATGACCAAATTCATCTGCTAATGTTTTAAGTGTAAGTGGCATAATCTGTCCGCCAGTAAAAAATTCATACTGATACTCTACAATCATAAGTCCAACTTTATAAAGTGTTGCTTTTCTCATATCAAGAGCATCAACTAAACTTTTTGCTTCTTTAATCTTTTGAGTTATAAATTCATGCTCTACAGCATAGTTGTGGTCTATA
>JAFLJV010000099.1 GCA_022712845.1 Sulfurimonas sp.
ACTTGCTCATCGCGAAAGTTACGAAGTGAACGTGATGAAGCCAACAAACGAAGTGCGTTAGTATTTTTAACAAAAACAAATATGAAAAACAAACTAATTTCACTCCTTGAAGAAAATCAAGGAAATATAACGGAAGAAGTAATTAAGGAAGCATTAGGTTATGATAATCCAAAACTATTTTTTGAAGACTTACTACAACATGGTTGTATATCTTGAATGATAGGCTCACTCATTTATTACAAAGATACTCATGAGTTTTACGAAAAACATTATAATGAGATAGAAGAGATTAGGGACGAGTTGGCAGAGCAAGGCATGGAAATTTGTTTACCGTCGCATAATGCCCTTAAGAATTTCTTTGTATGGATGAGTTTTGAGGAAAGAGCAAAAAATCTTTATGATGAATTATATGTAGGTAGATAAGTAGTTAATTTTAAAAATATTTGATTTTATATGAGTAATTCGTAATATACTTATAAGAATTTCGTAAAAGTCTTGTAAGAAATTCGTAAAAGTTGTATAATAATTTCGTAATAAAGGAATAATATGGTGCACAGAAAACTTGAATCAACAATACTTGAAATGTTAGAATTTTTTAGAATTGTAGCAATAAATGGCCCAAGACAATCGGGTAAGACTACACTTCAAAAGAAAATAGCAGAACACAAAGGGATGAAATACTATACATTTGATGAAGCTGATATATTTAATACTGCTTCATCAGACCCTGAGGAATTTATTAGTTATATAAGTAAAGATATAGATGTAGCTATTGATGAAGTACAAATGATACCTGAAGTTATCCCTGCTATTAAAATAAGTGTGGATGAAGAGAATAGAAAAGGTATGTTTTTACTTACAGGTTCATCTGACATGTTTAAAAATTCTAAAATTAAAGAGTCTTTGGCTGGCAGGATGGTTAGTTTTAATCTCTTTCCTCTATCTTATTCGGAGATTAATAATAGAGATATAAATATTGTAGATAAACTATTTAGCGATGAATTTAACAGATTTGATATAGACTTTAAAAGTATCTCCAAAGAAGAATTTATAAGTGCAGTAATTAATGGTGGATACCCTGAAGTTTATGAACTTCCAAACAAGGCTAAAAAAGCATGGTATGATTTTTATATCAAAGCAAGAATTACAAAAGATATTGCAACATTTGAAAATATACAAGCAGATAAAATATCTGATCTTGATAAGCTTTTAAAAGTGCTGGCAGGACAAGTAGCTTCACTAGTAAATTATTCAAATATTTCAAAAAATATTGGTATCGCGGACAAAACTGTTTCCAAATATATACAGTTGCTTGAAGCATTATATATTATTAAACTTGTACCAGCATATTCAAATAATAGACTAAAAAGAGTAGTTAAAAGTCCTAAAGTACATTTTATCGACTCAGGGTTAGCGAGCCATTTATTGAATGTTGATGTAAAAGGTTCGATGGGAGGGAACAATGAGTATCTAGGAAATCTTGTTGAAACCTTTGTATATAGTGAGCTAATTAAACATCAATCATATGCTGATACCAGTATTGAAATTTTCCATTTTAGGGATCAGCAGAAAAAAGAAGTAGACTTTGTATTAGAAGCTCCTAACGGTGACATAGTAGCCTTAGAAATAAAATCAGGTTCAAATATAAAACCTGAACATTTCAAGGGACTTGTCGCCCTAGCGAAAACAACTAATAGTAAAAACTTCAAAGGTATTATTTTATATGGTGGAGATGAGATATTTCCATATAAAATAGATGACTATAGATTTTGGGCTATTCCTTTAAAAATATTGATATAAATATGAATTTGAATGTATTAGACAAAGTAAAAATAAGGCAAGAAGATTTAGTAATAACACTTGAAGATATTGCTATGATTTTAAATATACCAACAATAGAAGTTAAAAAGTTTTTTAATGGTGAATATGTAGCAACTGATACTAAGGAAAATATTACGGGCTTATTGGGCTTAGATACATTAGGGAATGAACTTGTTACTATTCAAACATTAAAAGAAAAAAGAGCTGATGAAAGAGCCTTATATGTTGTTTCACTAGTGCAAGACACTATGTCCTTAGAGATGCAAGGCTTAGAACCTAAAACTATTATTGACTTGATACAAGAAACAAAAGGACAGCTTTTAACTGGAGAGTATCAAGACAAACTATGGAAAACATAAAATATTTTCTAATTGAACTTATCTTATGCAAAAATACTGTCGCGAATTAGAGTATTTGAAAAAATATAATATGACGGAAAAACAAAAAATAAAACTGATTGAGAACCTATACAGGTTAGCACATATAAATTTTAATAACTTTATAGAGAACAATTGAGAAATTATTTTCTAACTCTAAAACATTATGAAAAAAAATGTAATTATCTACTGTAGAGTATCTACAGATAAACAGTCTAAAACTGGTGAAAGTTTAGACGTACAAGAGGAACAATGTAGGATCTATTGTACAAGACATGACTATCAGGTTTTGGCAGTATTTTCAGAACAATTTACTTGAACCAAAGACAAAAGACCAAAGGTTGATGAAGCTTTAAATTTTATCAAACATTCTGAACTAACAGTTGATCATATCATCGTACTTAAAATTGATAGAGTAAGTAGAGGATGAATTGTGATACATGAAAGCTTTAAGAAGCAATTTCAAGACTTATGAGTATCTTTAAAAGATACTCATGGGGTTATTGGTGAAGATAAAAATGTTGTAGAAATTGAGTGAATCAATACAGATAAATATAGTTGGGCAAAAAACAACACAAACCAAATAGCTGAAAATGTAACTGTTATGATGTCTGAAAATGAAAGAAATACTATCTTACAAAGACTACAGATCGGAAGAGCACACG
>JAFLJV010000100.1 GCA_022712845.1 Sulfurimonas sp.
TTTTTTCAAAATTTTACTTTACCCCATAATGAAGAAGAGTTTGAACTAGCTTATATAATGAAGAATTCTGAGATACTTTTAAGAGTTTATTGTGAGCTTCTTCTATTTTATTTTCTTCAAATAATAAAACTGCACTTTGAATAAGAGCTAAATCTCTATATATTGCATCTCCTGATGAAGCATAATCATCAAGAGAGGAAACATCTGTAGCAAGCTCGTACTTCGCTAAATCATCTATAATAAGTGTTTTTGTATTTTTTAGTTTTTTAATTGCTTCTAAATCTTTATTTGTCACAGCTTGTGAAAACATCCAAACATCATAAAGTTCTTGGCTTGAAATTTTTAACTCACTTAAAGCATTTGTATCATTTGCATTTTTATTAAGTTGATTAAGAGCAGTATTAGCTACAAGAATTTTACTATTTAAATTAGCTTCATACACAAGGTTTCCAGCTACAAAAACTACAATAGCAACAACTGAAGCTATCATCACTTTTTTATATTTTTTTACAAATTTTTCTGTAATAACTGCTTTTTCAAAAAACTTCTCTTCGGAGTTTAACTCCTCTTTAACCATTTTGATATTATCTTTTAAACTCAAAAATATTCCTTTATTTTACAATAGACTTCTTGCATAATTATAATTTATAAAATAATATCGCATAGTTTGTTAAAGTTTCATCAAATTGATATTATTTTTTTGTTACAATCATATATAAAATATTTAAAGGTGGGCAATGCAAGTAGATAACGCACTATTAACAAAATTAGAAAAATTATCATTTTTGAAAGTTTCAGATGATAAAAGAGAAGAGATTATAGAACAATTATCTCAAATAGTTAATTTTGTTGATAACTTAAGTGAATTAGATACACAAGGTGTTGATGATAATTTTACGATGAATGATAAATCAACTTTTACTAGAGAAGACATACCAAAATGCAATACAACAGTTAACGATGATATTCTTAAAAATGCACCTCAAAGTGGTGATCATTTCTTTATAGTCCCTAAAATAATTGAATAAAATCAAAATAACACTTAAATAAATAAACTATAAGTAAGGTATTATTATGAGTACAGATCAAACAAAAAAACCCATTGACATTAAAAAACTACTTAAGAGTGTTTTACACTTTGATTCTTCAGATCTTCACTTAGTTCCAGGAAGTGAACCTCAAATAAGAATTGATAAAGAGTTAAAACCTTTAAACTTGCCTGTTTTACATGCTAAAGAAATTGAAGCTATGGCATATGCTCTTATAGAAGATAAACAAAAGAAAATTTTTGAAGAACATAATGAACTTGATTTTTCATTTGAACTTGAAAATATAGGTCGTTTTCGTGCCAATTACTACCGTACCATTGCTGGTATTGGTTGTGCCTTTCGTATGATTCCTATAAAAATACCTTCACTTGATGAATATAATAATAATCCTATTTTTAAAGAGCTTGTTAAAAAAGAAAAAGGGTTGATTTTAGTAACTGGACCAACAGGTAGTGGTAAATCAACAACTCTTGCTTCTATGCTTAATGAAATTAATATAACTGAGAGAAGACATATTATTACTGTTGAAGACCCAGTTGAGTTTGTACATCCAAATATTAAATCTTTATTTTCACAAAGAGATGTGGGGGAAGATACAGCATCTTTTTCTGCTGCACTTAAATATGCGTTGAGACAAGATCCTGATGTGATACTAATTGGAGAGATGAGGGATAAAGAAACTATTTCAGCTGCTCTTACAGCTGCTGAGACTGGTCACCTTGTTTTTGGAACACTTCATACAAACTCTGCACCTGGTACTATTAATCGTATTATAGATGTTTTTGATGCAGGTGAACAGCCACAGGTTAGAGCACAACTTTCATCCTCTTTAGTTGCCGTTATTTCACAATCACTTATCCCAAGGATAGGTGGTGGTAAAGTTGCTACTCAAGAAGTTTTAATAACAAATCCAGCTGTTCAAAATCTAATCAGAGAAGATAAAGTTCACCAAATATACTCTCAAATGCAATTAAATCAAAATGAAACAAATATGACCACACAAACTGATGAATTAGTTGAATTACTAATGAAAAAAATTATTTCAAAAGATAATGCTGTTAAAAATTCAAATAGACCTGAAGAATTTTTAAGAATTGTAGATGAACTTTAATTACAAATACAATATTCTAAATGGATACTACTCTATTTCTTCCTAGATTTTTTGCTTTATAAAGAGCATCATCTGCTTCTTTATAAGCATTACACGCATCATTTAGCTCATTATCTTTTATAAATTTAACACCTATTGACACTGTAATATATTTTGAACTATAATGCCCACTATGAGTAATTTTTAAATTTCTTATAGATTCTCTTACTTTATTAAAAAAATCTAAAATACTACTTTCATCTGCGTAGTAACATAACATTGCAAACTCCTCTCCACCTATTCTAAAACTGTAATCACTCGGACGAGACATTTTTGATTTAATATCATTTGCTACAGATTGAAGTGCTTTATCCCCAGCTTGATGTCCATACGTATCATTAAATTGTTTAAAATAATCTATATCTATAATAGCTAACGCAATTTTTTTATTTTCTCTTCGTGCTATTAATATTTTTTTCTTAAATATTTCATCAAAATATCTTCTATTAAAAAGATCTGTTAAGGCATCTGTTATAGACAACTCTTCTACTAATTTTCTATCTGTAATATTATGTTTAATACTTGTATAACCAACTATATTTTCATTAATATCATAATTTGGCACAATAATATTTTCAGTCCAATAGAAACCACCATCTTTTGCTTTATTTTTCATTTCACCTCTCCAAGAGAGACCTTGTTTTATCGTTCTCCAAAGTTCTACATATAAAAGTTGTGAAGTATCATCATGTTTAAATATTCTATAGCTCTGACCTATTAATTCATCTTTATTAAATTTAGAAAGATTACAAAATTCTTCACTTACATCTATTATTATTCCATTTAAATCTGATTTAACTATCATTATATTTTTATCAATTAGTTTTAAATAATATTTTGTTTCATCATCTTGTTCAGATTGATAAATATTGTTTGACATAATATATATAATTCGTTTTAAAAAATTTATCTCATTATTATCAAAAGTATTACTAAAACACAACTGAACAGCACCTATACTCTTATCAAGATTTATTAGAGGGATACTTAGCATCTCATTGATTTTGATTTTTTCACCATTATTATCTATCTCTAAATCTGTTTGTGTAATTTGTAGTTGTTGATCAATAATACAATCACCAATTAAATTATCATGCAGATGTAATGTGCATTCTACATTAGAATACCTTATCCCATATGTTCCACCTAGATAAAGTTTATAATTTTTATCATCGTATATATATAATATTCCATTAACAGCATTAAAGTTTTTCACTAATTGTTCAATCGATACTTCACACATATCTCTTAATGAATGAATTGTAAGTAACATCTCTTTTAACTCAGCTATATATTTATCATCTTTATTTTTTTTATTTATCTGCATCAAAAGTTTTTTAGATTTAGTATAGTTTATATATATAACTATCAATGTTAATATCATAAGTAAGATATATAAACTGGTTCCATTTTCTATTTTAAACGCTATACTTTCTTTTCTTTCTTTTAATTTATTTACCAATAACTCTTTTGTTGTCATAAATAAACTATCAATAAAACTATTAATCTTTGAGAGTTGTAAAAAATAATTTAATGCATCTTGTTTGCTAATATTTTTCCTAATTAAAGTTGTTTGCAGAGTTTTAAATTCAGAAATTATATTTTCAATAATAGGATTTACTACCTGATTATAATTAGAAAGTATTTTTAATGATTTTTTTGATATATTAGTTATATCAGAAGAAAAATCACTTATATTTTCATTTATTATAAATTGATAATGTTTTTGTTTTTTATTTATGTAAATAGTATTTAGATCGATATCGCTGAGGTTCTCAATATTTTTAATAGCTTTTGGAAGTATTTTTAAGGTTATTGATATCAAAAATGCTATATCTCTTTGAGATTCTAAATTAAGAGATGAGATATCAGCAATATTAAAAATTTCATCTTCTAATATTTTTAATGTTGTAATATATTTTTTATTTATTTCTTCTTTAGATAGTTGACTTTCTTGTTTTATGAAGTCTAAAAAATAGTTGTTAATTTTTTGATTATTAAATTTTTTTAATTTTTCAAGAATATTTGTATTTGGAATTAAAGAAAGAATTTCTGATTGATTTTTTATATCAGGTTTTATTTTATTTATAAATATATTATTTTTTATTATACTACTAACATTATATAAAATAGAAATTTGTTCTATTCCTAATAATTTTTTTTCAGTAGTAATATATTGCTCTTGATAAAAATTTCTTACCATGAAAAATAGTAATGTAAACACGGCTATTGACACTACTCCTGGAAAAATAACCTGTTTTTGTGATTCCAAATATGAAGTCCTTTAGAATTAAAAAAACAAAGGTACCATATATACAATAAATTATAACTTAATATTATATGTTTATAATATAGTTTAGTAAAAATCTAAAACCAAAAATAGTTGATGATTATTTTTTAAACTATAAAAAAATGATTATCTAGTCTGAAATATTTTATTTTAGTTTTCTAAACTTTATCATTTTAAAGCGTTCACCTAAAAAGTTAGGCATAATCAGCATCTTCGCCTTTTCTAGCTCTTGTTTATAGATTTTTTCATCTACATTATCTTTTAAAATCTCTAGAAGTTCTAAGATTTCCATATCTACAAGTGCTACCATTTGAGCCTTTAATTCTACAAATTCTACCCCTGCTTCTTCATAAGAATCTTTAACATGAGCAAATGTGACATCATAAGTTATGTCAGATTTTGCAAATAGCTCTTCTTTCTTAATATTTTCATCAAAAAATGGAATAACCTTATGTTTAGTATAGACTCGAAGTGAGAAGTCAGGACGAGCTATCATCTCTCCATAGTCAAAACTCATAAATTCAAACTTTTTACATGACTCAGCCATCTCTTTTGCAAACTCTTCGTAACCAATAGCTATCTCACCTCTATCTTTGTTATATTTATCAGCCTTACTTTTAACCCACTCATTATCTACATCAAACTCTACATTGTGACCTTCAACTCTCGCTGTTTTACCTTTGTAGTAAAGTTCGCAAGGAAATGCGTCAAATATCTCATTTGCTATGAAAAAAGCATTGTCACACTTTAACTCACTTAAAGATTTATAGTGAGTAAGTGAGATAACATCACCAAAAGATTCATCAAGATAATTTTTTTGAAATTTTTGTAAATCATCAAATCTTTCAATAATTACAAATTTAAAAGTTTTTAACAGAACAGGTCTTAATGTATAAATAAACTCTATCATATCAGCTAAGAAGTAACCATGATGAGCACCTACCTCACATATAGTTGCATCTTTAACTAAAAAACCTTCATCAACTAAAGAGATGATATGTTTAGCAATAGTTCCACCAAAAAACTTACTACTACTTACTGCTGTATAAAAATCTCCACTTTTTCCTATATTTTTATATGTTGCATAATAACCATTAGCTCCATAGAGCCATTCACCCATATACTCACTAAACTTCACTTTTATACATCTCATATAAGTTTAAAAGTTCTAACTGTTTATCTATCTCAAAAATTTCTACATCACGCCCTTGAATCTCTACTGAATTTTGTAAAAGTTTAACATCATGTTCTGTTTTATATCCAGCACTAAAAAGCTCTCTTGTATCTGCTAGTAGTTTTTCATATATATCTCTATTTTCAATACTAAGTTGCTTCTTTTTATTGAGATTTTTTATATTTTGCATCACTTGTTCAAAAATTGCTTTTAATTCTCTTTTTTTATCATCAACTATTAGCAGTGATTTTAAATAGTCTACTTTTGCTGACTCTATATCCGAAAAAGCATTTATATCTAATGGAAGTGATACTCTAAAACCATAGTTATAAAAATTTGTATTATTTGTAGTACTAACTCCACCAGGAATAAATTGTTGATTTTTACTCTCTTGCCAGCTATAACCAGCTATTAAATTTAAACTTGGAAGATATTTTGCCACTATGATATCTTTATAATATTTATTTTTAGATATTTCACTTTGTGATTTATTTAAAACTATATTATGATTTAAAAACTCACTTTGAGTTACTAATTTTAGCGTTGGAATAAAAGCATTTTTATAATTAATATCACTAATAGCTTGAAATTTTGAAATAAGTCTCTCTTTATTTGTTTGAATATCATAAAGTGATTGAATAATAGTATTTCTCTCTATTATTGCGTTATCTAAAAAACCAGAGTCTAATTGACCATTTAGATAATCCTCTTTTTTTTGTGCAAGATTTATTTCAGAATTTTTTATCTGTAAATTTTGTTTAATAACTTTTAAATCTGTTTGTTTGATCTGCATAAGAAGGGAGATGGCATCTTTTACTAATTTTCTTTTTATAATATCAGTAGAGTGATTAGCATATATTTTTGATGCCTCAGCATATTTAATTGCATAATATATCCCACCACTTTTAAAAATTGGTTGATCAATATCTATACCATAACTTATTTTAGTTTGTTTATTATCATATGGATTACTTTTTGAATAATTATAATTTAGATTAACAGGAGAGATCCAAGAATTACCAAGCTTTGTACTCTCTACCTTATTTTTTTCATAATCATAATTAAACTGCTCTATTTTATTATCAGATATATACTTTTCAAGATTTTCATTTTCTGCAAAAAGTAAAGAATTAAATAGAAGAAACGGCAATATACAAAGATTTAAAACCTTCATCAATTTCCTCTTTTGTAATTGTAAGTGGTGGCAAAAATCTAAGAGTATTTTTTCCAGCTTTTAAAACCATAACTCCATTCTCTTTAGCATTAGATATTATGCTACTTAATGTATCTGCATTTTTAACACGCAGTCCACACATTAGACCTATTCCAACTTTAGATGTAAAAAGATTTCTGTATGAATTATAAAACTTTTCTAATTCACTGTTAAAATAACTAATCGTTGAATCTAACTCCCCACTATCTTTATACTCTTTTAAAATATCAAGTACTTCACATGTAGCTGTAGAACTTAAGTAGTTTCCACCAAATGTTGAGCCATGTTCTCCTGGTGCTAAAACATCTTTTAGAGATGTCATAACAACACCAATAGGAACACCACCACCAATACCTTTTGCTAAAGTTACAATATCTGGCTTGATATCATAAATATTTGAAGCTAAAAACTCACCTGTTCTATATCCACCAGTTTGAACTTCATCAACAATAAGTAAAATATTTTTACTCTTTAGTAATTTTGCTAAAGCTTGAACTTCATCTTTGTTCTGTCGCTGAACACCACCCTCACCTTGAACTAACTCTATCATAACTGCACATGTATGATCATCAAGAAGAGCCTCTACATCAGAAATAGCATCAGCATATACAAAACCATCAGGAAATGGTCCAAAGTAGTTGTGCATCACCTCTTGCCCTGTTGCTTTTACAGTAGTAATTGTTCTACCATGAAATGAATTTTGTAGAGTTATAATTTTATATCTTTTCACTTCCCCATTAATCTCACCAAATTTTCTAGCAATCTTAATAGCACCCTCATTTGCTTCTGCTCCACTATTTCCAAAGAAACACTGCATATCATATCCACTAGCCTCTACAAGCTTCTGTGCAGCTCTCACTTGAGGTGCGATATGATATAAATTTGATATATGAGTGATATTTGAAATTTGTTTTGTAATAGCACTATTTACTCTCTCATTTGCATGTCCAACACTAACTACACCAATACCTGAAGTAAAATCTATATATTTTTTATCATTACTATCAACAAGTCTTGCATTTTTACCACTTGTAAATTCTACATCTGCTCTTGCATATGTAGGTAACACATATTTTTTATCTAACTCTTTAATGTTCATATCTTCCTCTTATATCTCTAAAATAATTATATAATTTACAGTTGTATAATAACACAAATATATAAATTTTTTGATTGAAAATAAAATAATTTAATTCATATAATTAGCTTTAGTTCTCTTCTATCTCAGAATCAAACTCATCTAAAAATATAAACTCTCCATTATCTGTATCAAAACCATTTTTATATGGAATATCATTTGATTCCCCTATATAATAAACCCCAGAACCATTTTTTCCAAATAATCCAAGCATTACTGCAAATGCATCTATTGCTCTCATAATATCATCACCATCATAATATTCTTGAATTTTTTTACCACAAACGATAGCTACCTTTTTTTCTTTTACAAGCTCTAAAATATCATTTATATCGTCTAATGTTGCATTGATTTTTTCTAAAATTGGAACAATTCTTATAGATTGCGTAAGCTCATAGTAATCTTGATATTCACTCGCATATTTATTTAAATACTCCTCATCACATATATCCCATATATATGAAAATCTACTGAGTAACATTGCAAAAAATATATCTGTTTTTGGCTTTAGCTGTACATGGATGTCAGCTATTTCAGCTATTTTTGTTTTCAATGGGTCTATAACAATTATTTTTTTATCTTTAGTGAGTTCTAACATATCATTATTTTTAGGGTTTTTACCCCAAAATATTATTATATCAGATTTGGATATCTCTTGTAATGGCATATTTTTATTACTTCCACGACCTTCTATAATTCCTATACTTCCTTTACTATTCACTCTTTAATTCTACTTTTATTAATTTTGAAAATACTTTTGGAGATTTTATAATTATTTGAGCCATATATTTAGATATATTTTTACTATCAGCAATATTTAATACTCTTGATACTTTATATGTTGTTTTCTTGCCATCAATATAAACTACTTTTTTTGATGCATTTATTAAATCTTTTTCATCCAAAAATATAGTAATTTTTGCTTTAGAAATATCTGCAACTTTTGCTAATATAGTTGACATTCCTACAACTTGACCAGGTTTTACTAACATTTCATATAGTACAAAACCTTCTGCTATTAAATTTTTATCACTAATACTTCTTATTAGTTGAACTTCTCTTAACTTTGCATCAGTTATTTGGATTTTTAAGTTATTAATCTCTTTTTTTGTGTTTAAATAAAGATTTTCACTAGATATTAAATCAGAAAACTCTCTATCTTTTTCAACAGATGATTTAAATTTTAAAGATTGTACTTTTTTATAATTTTCTCTTTTTCTTTTTAAATTTTTTTCTATATTTTCTAAAATACTTTCATTAACATTTATTGTCTCTTTCATATAATCTAATTTATTTTTTATATATTTCAACTCTTTGGTATCTACTATTGAATCAATCTTTATATATGGCTTAGAAGACAATACTTTTCCTATTAAATCTTCATTAGCCTGAAGAATTAACCCAGAAACATTTGAAGATATTATTCTTAACTCAAATGGTTCCACTTTTGCATAATAAACTTTAGCAAACAACGTATTTAACATTAATAACATGATAATAAAAATTTTCATTTACACTACCTTTTAATATTTAACTTTTAATAATTATACTTATTTTACCATTTCATTATTAAGATTAAAGCATATTTCATTTTATTTAGGGTACTATTTATGCAGTACGAAAAAAAGGGAATATTATGTCTATATTAGATAATGTTGATGCCGCTACGAACCTAGCAAAAAATAATGAACTTCAACTATTAGTCTTTAGAATTAGTGAAAATGAAGATTCTGCTTATTATGCTATTAATGTATTTAAAACAAGAGAAGTCGTTGAATCAAAAAATCATTTTTTAACTCAAATACCATCAGCTCATCCTATGCTAGAAGGAACTATAGTTCTTCGTGAATTACAAATCCCTATACTTAATCTACCATCATGGCTAGGTATTACTTTATCTAAAGATGAGATTCAAAAATCAAATATTCTTATTTGTGATTTTAACGGTGTTATAATTGGACTTAGAATAATGTCAGCATTTAGAGTTATAAAGAAAAATTGGAGTGAGATGCATGCACCAAATAGTTATAGAGTTGGTGAAGATAATGTTGTAATAAATGATACAAGATTAGATGATGGTAGTCTATGTCTAGTACTTGATTATGAAAAATTATTAGCAGATGTAGTTCCACAAGCTATGGTAAATGTACATGAATCACCTATGAATTTACAAGATTTAGATATCCCAAATAAATTAATTAAAGGAACTGTATTAATTGCTGAAGACTCTAAAACAGCTCAAAATCATTTAACTAAAATATTTAAAAATGCAAATATTGATATGAGAATGTTTGAAAATGGGAAATTACTTGTTGAATATTTAGAAGCTTTAGGAGAAGAAGTATCTTTAGTTCCTGCAATAATAACAGATATAGAGATGCCAGAAATGTCAGGATTTACTGTTGTAAAAGTACTTAAAGACAACCCTAATACTCAGCATATTCCTATAATTGTAAATAGTTCTATGACTGGTCAAAATAATAAAAGAGAAGCTGAAAAATTAGGGGCAGATGGGTTTATTGATAAAACAAAAAGTCATAATATAATTCCACTTATTATTGAAGCAATGCATGAGATAGGTAATATATAAATATTATTAGAT
>JAFLJV010000101.1 GCA_022712845.1 Sulfurimonas sp.
TACTTAATCGTCGCTTAAAAATCTACATAAACATAACAACATGTCACAAAAATGACAGATTATATATTAGTTAAATAATTTAAGCTATTTTTGTATAAAATGCGAAAAATATTTAATTAAGGTCTATTTATGGCAATTATCTCAATGAGTGATATCAAAAAAAATGTTCGTTTAATCGTAGGCGAAGTACCATATAAAATAGTAGAGTTTCAACATGTTAAGCCAGGAAAGGGTGCAGCATTCGTTCGTATGAAAATGAAAAGTTTTTTAAATGGTAGAGTAGTTGAGAAAACTGTTCACGCTGGTGATAAGTTTGAAGTTCCTATAATTGATTTTAAGACAATGCAATATCTTTATGATGATGGTGATATGTACCAATTTATGGATAATGAAACTTATGATCAATTAGGTTTACCTTATGGGCAGTGTGAAGATGCTTCTAAGTGGTTTAAAGATGGAATTAATGTTGATATAGTTTTCTTTAAAAATAAAGCTATCTCTGTTCAAGCACCAGAAGTAATGGAGCTAGTTATAACGGATACTCCACCTAACTTTAAAGGTGATACTTCATCTGGTAGTAAAAAACCAGCAACTTTAGAAACAGGTGCTGTAATTCAAGTCCCTTATCATGTGTTAGTAGATGATTTAGTTAAAGTAAATACTGTAGATTGTGAATTCTTAGGAAAAGTTAAATAGGCTTTCTTTTGGAATAACTGATGTTATATTCACTATAAACTCATAAAAATGGTTATTATATGAAAATGCTTCATTCTGTATTATTATTACTAATTATTCTTGTTGTAGCAATATCTTCAATACTTCTTTATAATCCAACACTTGTAGAAAATAAACAAAAAATCATGTTAAATTCTAAAGAAAACATGGATGAAGAGGCAGTACTCAAATCATTGCAAAATATAGTAGAAGATGAAAAAAAAGAAGCGATATCTAAAATTAAAAAAGAGATAAAAGCTAAACAAAAAATTATATATAAGCCAAAACCAAAACCGATAGTTAAAAAAATATATGATGGTAAAGTTTTATATATGAAACGTTGTAAACTTTGTCATGGCGATGAAAAAGTTTTTATAAATAAGTTTTCTAAAAATAAATGGAATAAAGTATTTAATAATAACTCCAAAATATTACTAAAAGTACATGATAAAAATAGTGTTTTAAAAGTTACAAATAATTATTTTAAAACAAAAGAGTATAAACTAGAAGTGGAGTCATTAAAAAAATATATACTTAGCCATTAAGAGATTTGTTAGAAATATTGAGATACTATAAGCGATAATATTTTAATAAAGTGGATGGTGGCATATGTTTAAATTAATAAGTTTTATATTTCTCTTCTCTTCTGTTCTTTTTAGTACTTTGAGTGCAAAATCATCATTTAATGGTCAAAAGGTTTACTTAAAAGAGTGTAGAGTTTGTCATAAAAGTAGTAATATATTTTTGGATAAATATACAGTTACTCAGTGGAAAAACTTTTTAAATAAAGATGGTACTCTATTAGCTAATATTCATTTAAATAAAAAAATATATTATGTAGCTTCAAAAGATGATGTTGTTAAAGATTCACACTTCTTTTTTAAAAGTAAAAACTATAAAGATAAATATAAAATACTTGAAAATTTTATAATAAAACATGTAGAAAAAAGTGAAATTCTTTTTTATAGTCGTTAGTAATATTATCATTATAAATTAATAAAATATCAGGATATAAACTTTGAGTGTTCAACCTTTTACTCACTTACACTTACATACAGAGTATTCACTTTTAGATGGTGCAAATAAACTTACAAACTTGGTTTCTCAAGTTAAAGAACTTGGTATGACATCTGTTGCTATGACAGATCATGGAAATATGTTTGGTGCTATTGATTTTTATCAACAGATGAAGAGTGCTGGAATTAAGCCTATCATCGGGATGGAAGGGTATATCCATAATGGTATCACTATAAATGATAAATCTACAAAACAGCGTTTTCATATCTGTCTTTTTGCTAAAAATCAAAAAGGTTATGAAAACCTTATGTATCTCTCCTCAAAAGCTTTTATAGATGGTTTTTATTACTTTCCTCGTATAAATAAAAATGAACTTCGTGAACATAGTGAGGGGCTTATCTGTACCTCAGCATGTCTTCAAGGTGAAGTTAACTGGCATCTAAATCTTGCAAATGAGAGAAATGTAAGAAATGGAGCTTTAGGATATGATGGTGCTATAGAAGTTGCACGTGAATACAAAGATATATTTGGGGATGATTTTTACCTAGAGCTTATGCGGCATGGGATTGGAGATCAGCTTTTTATCGATGAAAATATTCTTCGCATTGCAAAAGAGACAGATATTAAAGTTGTAGCAACTAATGATACTCACTATACCTATCCAGGTGATGCACAGTATCATGAAGCTTTTATGTGTATTGGGATGAATAAACTTTATGATGACCCAAATCGTATGCGTCATTC
>JAFLJV010000224.1 GCA_022712845.1 Sulfurimonas sp.
GAAGCTAACAAGTTTTGTGCACAACAAAATAAAGTTTCTGAGGTCATTAATTTAAATATAACACCTGAAGGACCAATGCAGTTTGAACAAACAGATTATACTTTTAAGTGTGTATCTAAAAAATAAAAATTTCTTCTCGTTACACCTTTGTAAGGTGTAATGCCTACTTCACTACAAATTACATATAAATCTAAACCACCGTTAGGTGATTATTTAAACTTAAAAATATTTCTTTTCATCTAGTGACGGATTATCTGAATATCAAATGAAAGTATACATTATGCCTCAGAGAGACGTACCGGGAGTTTTTTATAGTATCAAACTTTACATATAACGACATATGTGCTATACTACTTTATGATAAAGACATTCAAGTGCAAAGAGACTCAGAAAATATATAAAAGAGAGTTTTCTAAAAAACTACCGCATGACATACAAAGAACAGCCTATAAGAAACTTCTAATGATAGATGCTTCTATAGATGTGGTTGACCTTAAAATTCCACCTGCGAATAGGTTGGAGAAACTCTCTGGAAACAGAGAGGGTCAGTATAGTATACGTATCAATAAACAGTATCGTATCTGCTTTGTGTGGGAAAATGGTTTTGCATTTGATGTTGAGATAATAGATTATCATTAGAAAGTATAGATAGGAGCGAAGATGAATAAAATAACACCTATACATGCAGGAGAAATACTCCTTGAAGAGTTTATGCATCCTTTTGAACTTAGCCAAAATGCATTGGCTAAAGCTTTACATGTAACACCAAGACGCATAAATGAAATAGTCAATAAAAAAAGAGCTATTACAGCAGATACAGCACTTAGACTTGCAAAGTTTTTTGGAAATAGTGCAGAGTTTTGGATGAATTTACAAAATAGATTTGATTTGGAAACGGCACGTGATGTATTGTCTGTGAAGATAGATAGTGAGGTTGAACTTTATCATGCATCTTGATAATATGCTATAATAATCACAATAAAGAATAAGGAGCAAATATGAAACAAGATTTAATTACTATTAGCCCTGAAAAGCGTTCAGGTAAACCTTGCATAAGAAACCTTAGAATTACTGTTTATGATATATTGGGTATGTTGGCTTCTGGTATGAGTTATGATGAGATTTTAGAAGATTATCCTAAACTAACCAAAGATGATATATTTGCTTCATTGAAATATGCAGCAGACAGAGAACATAAAACTACATTGGTGCCTATGAGTGCATAAACTGTTATTTGATAACAATATATCTCATAGAATATTGTCAAGAATAGCTGAACTGTTTGCAGACTCGACTCATGTTATGCTAGAAAAATTAGATGAAGCTTCAGATTTAGAAGTATGGGAATTTGCAAAAGCAAATAATTATACTATAGTCACAAAAGATTCTGATTTTAATGATTTGGTTATTTTTAAGGGGATACCTCTAATGCCATTAAGCTAAGCAATAAAATCCATAAAAATATCCTATAAAACACAGAGAGAAAAACATCAAATAAAGCCCTGTAAATCGGGATTTATCAAGCATAGTAAGGTCATAATTTAGCTATAATATGACTATATTTAAAGGTTGATTATGTTAAAAAAAACTGCAAGTTTTCTGCGGTTTTCAGAGAGATGATTAATACTATAGAATTCAAAATAAAACATAGAATTAAACAGAGCAGTTTTACAAGAGACGTTAAATTAACCTTTGCAATTATGATGGGATTAATGATCAAAAAGAGTAATAAATCTTCACAAAACAGTTTAAATGACATGACACTTAACGGGGATATCAATTATACCGTTACCAATAGTGCATACACACAGGCAAGAGCCAAACTAAACTATACAGCATTCATAGAGATGAAAGATAAATCTGTAGAGATGTTTTATGAAGATGGAGAGTATAACCGATACAAGAACTTTAGGCTGCTTGCCGTAGATGGATCTATTGTGATTCTGCCTAACAGTGCTGATATCAGACAAGAGTTTAATCCCACAGTAGCAAAATGCCAAATAGAAGACTTCTCTAAAGAAGTTGTGCAGGCAAGAGTCTCTACACTGTACGATGTTATGAATAATATGGCAATAGATGCAACGATCAGAAACAAAGTGAGCAAAGAAGGAAGCACCCTTAAGGCTTATGATGAGAGGACATTGGCAATAGAGCATATGTCCTATTGCAATAAAGAAGATTTAGTAATCTTTGATAGAGGCTATCCCTCTTATGAACTCTTTGCCAGGTACGCACAAAAAACAAACTTTTTATGTAGACTAAAAAGTACCAGTTTCAGTAGAGCAAAGTCACTCTTTTCTCCCCATTGTGAACATAAAGATATTATCTTAGAGATCAATGCACCCAAGAAGCTGAGAGATGCTTTGAGAAAAGATGATCTGCCTGTCAAAATGAAGATCAGATTTGTACAGGTGCTCTTGGATAATGGCACAGTGGAAGTATTGGCTACAAATATACTTGATAATAACATACTTCAAGCCTCTGACTTTATGGAACTGTATGCCAGAAGATGGGGAATAGAGACCTATTACGATGTGCTTAAAAACAGACTCTCTTTGGAGAACTTCACAGGGCTTACTGCACTGGCAGTCAAGCAAGACTTTTATGCTACTGTATTTCTGGCAAACTATGAGGCAATGCTTGTTTATGATACCAACTTGGAACTACAGGAAAAAGCAGAAGATAATAAATATGCCCAACAGGTTAACAAAGCACAATCCTTCAATGCCATCAAGCATAAAGCATTTGATATATTCTATAGTAATAAAAGTCTTTCCAAACAGATGAAACTCTTAGAAAAACTTTTTGCTATTAATCCTGTACCCATACGCCCTGATAGAAAACCTCCACCAAGACTTGATAAGGAGAAACAGAAATCTACTATTGCCACCAATGCCATTAATTTTTTAAAGAGGAAGAAGAAAAGTGTTGGAAATTAGTGGGTATAATAGTTGGAAATTGGGCTTAGCTTAATGGCATTG
>JAFLJV010000268.1 GCA_022712845.1 Sulfurimonas sp.
AAGCAAAATATAATATTTTCCATTTTAAATTCTCTTCAAAAAAGAATCTGTTTAAAAGTAATAAAGCGGCAAAGCTTAAAAACATTGAATATTGTAAATGATTCATAAAAGGTGTAGGATCAGTTGGTGAACCATGTTTTAAGGACCAAAATTCAAAAAACATTCCATAAGATAAAATTTCACTTATAAACATACCAGCTAAAAAGGCAGATATTGCATATTCCATATACTCTTTTTTTAAGGTTGTAGCCATAACTAAAATAGGTAAAAAATACCAATATCTTCTTATATAATTTAAACCACTTTGAATATCATCTGTCCATAGTAAAGAGATTATTGCAAAACACATATATAGGAGTAGATAAAGTATTATTTTATTTGATTTAAATTTTTTTAAGCAAAGTTTGAAGTTATCTGTAAATAACCAAAGTATAAAAACCAAAGCTGTTAATATTGATATTCCAGCTCTAGATAAAGGTACAATAAAAGCATATAATACAAGAAAATAATTTATATAATTATTTATAGAGATATTTTTTAACTTATCCATTTGATTCTTCTAATAATGCTTCAAAATATTCAATATATTTTTTTACTGTAGTGTCATGTGACATTTTATTTTCAATTGTATTTTTAGCATTTTGTGATAATTTTTGAAGTATATCTCTATTGTTATATAATTTTTTAATTTTGCTTGCTATTGCATTAGAATCTTTGATTGGGGTGATATATCCATTAATCCCATCATCAATAATTTCCATGCTTCCTTCAATATTAGAAGCAATTACAGGAGTTTTATTTGCTAGTGCTTCAAGAATTACACGAGGCAATCCCTCTTTTCTTGTTGAAGCATGAATTAAAATATCACAAGCTGAAATAATATCTGGTGCATCATTTCTATACCCTGTAATATGAATACGCTCTTTCATTGGAGAGTTATTTATCATGGATAAATATGGTTCAGCAGATATTTTATTTCCTATTAAAATAAAATGGATATCTTTTATGCTTTTTAATTCAGTACTAGCTTCAAGTACATGAATTAAACCTTTATGAGGTCTTACATTTGCAACAAAAGCGATATTAAAATTATCACTCTTAGTATTAAATTCCGTTAAATCAACTCTGTTTTGACTATACCATTCTAATTTGTGACCTTTATAAATGGTTTCTACTTTTTTATTACATGGCCATATCTGTTTGCTTACATGATTGTTTACAGCTTGAGATACACAAATAACACCATCTACACTAGGACTAAGAGCATTTAAATATGCACTTGGGTCTCGTCTATAAAGGCCACCAGTAGTTCCTCTATATGTAACAAGTTTGACATCTATAAATGCACAAGCAATAGCTGCATTAGAGATTGCTTTGGAATTTGTTGCATAAACAATATTAATATTTTTATCTTTTATAAGTTTCCGTATTTTTTTAATAACTTTAAAATCAATTTTTTTATTTATACTTGTATCTATAATCTCAATGCCATGCTCTAAAAATCTTGCTTGATATTCACTATCACTATTTGTCATTATAATAATATTATAACCATTTTTAGCTAAAGAGATATAAATCTCTGTCTCTGGTCTTAAGCTATTATATGAACTATCAGTTGATGCAAGTACAAGAATATTCAAATTTTTTGATCCAATATTAATTTTTATCTAAGTCTATTTTAAAAAAGTCTACATACCAATCAACAAAATTACTTATTCCATCTTGTATGCTGGTTTCTGGTTTATAATCTAAATCAGATATAAGGTCACTTACATCAGCATAAGTACTTGGAACATCACCAGCTTGGATAGGTAGCATATTTTTTTCTGCTTTTTTACCTATTTTTTTCTCTAAAGCTTCTATGAAATCCATAAGTTTTACAGGGTTATTATTTCCAATATTATAAATCTTATATGGAGCAGGTGAGCTTGAAGGGTCAGGATTCATTCCATCCCAAGAAGAGTTACCCTTAGGTGGTTTATCATTTACTCTGATTATTCCTTCAACTATATCATCAATATATGTAAAATCTCTTTGCATATTACCATGGTTAAAGACATCTATAGGTTTACCCTCTATAATAGCTTTTGTAAAAAGATATAGTGCCATATCTGGTCTTCCCCAAGGTCCATAAACTGTAAAAAATCTAAGTCCAGTTGTTGGGATGTTGTAAAGATGAGAATAAGTATGAGCCATTAACTCATTTGATTTTTTACTAGCTGCATAAAGACTCATAGGATGGTCAACATTTGAGCTAGTTGAGAATGGCTGAGATTCATTTAATCCATAAACAGATGAACTACTTGCATATGCTAAGCCTTTTATATTGTTATGTCTACAAGCTTCTAGTATATTCATAAAACCAACTATATTACTATCTATGTATGCAGTTGGATTAGTTAAGCTGTATCTTACACCAGCTTGTGCTGCAAGGTTTATAACTTTATCAAATTTTGCATCTTCAAATAATTTATCTATATTTTCTCTATCTTCAAGATTTAGTTTTATAAATTTATAATTTGGATACTTATCAGATGAAAGTAGTTTATTGTACTCAATATCTTTACCATCTTCAAGGTTTTGCAGAATTCCTGTTCTTTGAAGTCTTCCATATTTTACATTTTGGTCATAATAGTCATTAATATTATCAAGTCCAATTACTTCATCCCCACGCTCTAGTAGTTTTATAGCTAAGTGGCTACCTATAAAACCAGCTGTTCCAGTAATAAGTATCTTCAACTTTTTATGTCCTTTGCAATTTTTATAATTTTGCTAGAATCTATGTCACAAATAGAAAAATCATTTTTATTTAGTTTATAGTGGTCTATTTTTGAAATGGATTTTACTATTTTATTGATTAGAGTAACATAAACACGGTTTGTTGGTGTTGGTCCAAAGATGGTGATTGATGGGATATTTAGTCCCCAAGCCATATGAGTTGGGCCTGTATCGTTACCTATTAAAAGACTGCACTTTGATATAATATATTTTAAATCATTTAAGTTTCCACGAGGCAAAATTTCTAAATATTGTGATTTTTCACTCATCCAGATAGATTTTTTATGTTCATCCTCACTTCCCCAAACTATAAAAGTTTTTATTTTTAAAGCCTCTGCAACCTCTACAAATCTCTCTTTTGGATAATTTCTGCTCTCCCAAGTTGAACCAATCACAAAAAGATTGAAAATATCTGGTAAATTTTTTATATTTGAGGATGAAAAAAGAAATTTTTCTTTATTTAATATTTTTTGTGGTGTTGCTTTTAAGCCAAGAGGTTCACAAAGTATAGTTGCATTTCTATCAATAGTATTTGCATTATAAGCTATAGATATTTTTTTGTTGTAAAAAAATGATGCTATGCCTTCGCGGATAGAATTTTTATCAAAACCAGCAATAATTTTAGCTCCAATTATCTTAGAAACTATTGCCGATTTTAAAAGTCCTTGAGCATCAATAACTATGTCATAGTCGTTTTTTGAGTAAGCTTTTAAAATTTTATATTGAGTAAATATTTCACTCTTTTTCTTTTTTATTGATTTTAAATTCACAGGTAAAATATTATCAACATGAGGATTGTCTTCAATCACACCTTTAAAGCTACTCTCAACAATCCAATCTATCTGAGCATTAGGAATCTCTTTTTTTATAAATTGTAGAGCAACCATAGCGTGGATAATATCCCCCATAGCTGATAATTTTACGATACATATTTTCATAAATGAATTTTACATAATAATAGATGAGAAATAGATTATTTTGTTTTATTTGTATCTACTTTAATTAAAATACGTATATTAGAGTATAAGTTTTAGTTTTTCCATAAGATCTTTACTTTTTAAAGGCTTACTAAATAGATATCCTTGAATAATATCACACCCATGTTCTTGTAAATATTCTAATTGTTGTGTTGTTTCTACTCCTTCAGCTACAACTTGTATCTTAAAACTTTTACATAAGCCAATAATAGCACTTACGATAGAAGCATCATCTTCATCATCAGCTAAATCATTTATAAAAGAACGATCAATTTTAAGTACATCTGCTGGAAACTGTTTTAAATAAGAAAGACTAGAGTATCCTGTGCCAAAATCATCAATAGCAAGCATAAAACCTACTTTTTTTAACTCTTTTAATGTATCAACATTTCTTTGTACATCGCTGATTAAGATTGATTCAGTAAGTTCTAATTCAATAGCAGATGCTGGCAGATTATAATGCTCTATTAAAGAGAGTAGATTATCTATAAAATCAGCTTGCTTAAACTGTAAAGCTGAGATATTTATAGCCATTTTAATATCATGGAGACCTAGTTTTTTTATCTTGCATAGTTGTTGACACGCAGCATCTAATACCCAATTGCCAATTTCTATAACCTGCCCATTTTCTTCAGAAATAGGTATAAAATCAATAGGGCTAACCTCTCCTAATTCTGATGAAGTCCATCTTAGAAGAGCTTCGACACCTAGCATTTTATTTGTTTTTATACAGTACTGAGGTTGAAAATAGAGTGAAAATTCTTGATTAGGAATTGCATCATGCAGGTAGTTTTGTATATAATGTTTCTTTTTTGCTTTTGAATGCATATAATCCGTAAAGAAGTGGTAAGTATTTCTGCCATCATGTTTTGCATGGTACATAGCAGTATCTGCATGTTGTAAAAGTGTGTCAAAATCATCTCCATTATCTGGGTAAATTGCAATTCCAATACTTGAAGATGTATGTATTTGATGATCATTAATATTAAATATCTCTTTCGTACTGCCGTTTATTTTTTTTACTACCATTAAAATATCATCTATATCATCAACATTATCTATTAAAATTAAAAATTCATCACCACCTTGTCTGCTTATGGTATCATCTTCTCTGATGACATTTTTAAAGCGCTTAACTATCTCTATTAATAAAAAGTCACCTATTTTATGACCAAGAGTATCGTTTATACTTTTAAAGTGATCTATATCTACATATAAAAGAGCTACTTTCTTTGAGTTTCTATTTGCATGCAAGATTGCTTGATGGATTCTATCTTGAAAAAGGATACGGTTTGGAAGACCAGTAAGTGCATCATGATGAGCTAAAAATTCTATTCGCTCATTTATCATTTTCATCTCTGTAATATCAGAAAAGAGTGCTATATAGTTTTGTATATCTCCTGAGACATTATTTTTTATAGTACTAATAGAGAGCCATTCAGCATAAAGTTCTCCATTTTTTCTTCTATTCCAAATTTCACCTTGCCATTTACCAACTTCATTTATTTCTTTCCATATATTTTGATAAAACTCTTTATCATAGTGTCCAGATGATAGTAAGTTTGGAACATTACCTATAGCTTCACTCTCTTGATAGCCAGTTATCGAGGTGAATGCAGGATTTACAAATAAAATTTTATTTTCACTATCTGTGATTACTATCGCTTCACTAGAATTGTTGAAAATTGAGCCATATAGATTTAACCTTTCTTCATCTTGCTTTCTTGAAGTTATATCTGTTAAATATCCAACTAAATGAGTTGCATTTTTATCTTTATCTCTAATAATATTTGTTGTTTCATAAAGCCATAGGTATTTTCCGTCACTTTTTTTAACTCTATAAGGTTCATGTATAAAATGGTTAATATTTATATCTGAAACTGCTTTCTGTATATTTTGTTTAACTTTTTGTATATCATCTTTATGTATTAAGTTAGTAAAACTAATTATATTTTCTTGAAAAGATTTAGTACTATAACCAAGTATGTTTGTGACATTGTTTGATACATATTCAACTGATAAATCAGGTGTATTTTTCCATTTAAATAGAATAAATTGACCAGTATCAAAAAGCTCAAATGTTTCATTTAATTCATCTGTTGATGTTTTTATAAGATTTGATAAAGCATTAAATGTTTGAGCCACTTCAGCATATTGAATAGGTTCAATGTTAGACTTTTTAGAGTCTTCAAATATGGAGTGGCTTGATTCACTTAGTGCTACAACAGTTAAAGTTTGATTCATTAATTCATTTGAATTAGGTGTATGAAAAAACTCACCATATGTAAAAAAACCTGCTGTAGGTGCACAGTTGGCAAAAGGTATAATCTCAACACTTATATTTTCTGGCATATATCTGCGTCTAGCCATACATGAGTATATAAAAAAAGTTTCTATATTTTTATTTGCCATAACTGTTGAGTTTTTTACAGAGTTATTGATAATAGATGCCGTATTTCCAAAACCAAACTGAACTTCAATATTTTGGGGAATATTTCCCGCAAAACTAAGGGAATCATCATCATGAATTGCTAACATTGCTCTAGCTACTTTAACACCATTTATCTCCATTACTAAAGGAAATTCAATTCCTGTAGCTGACATCTTCTTTAAAACTTCATTACCTAAATATCTAGTATATATTGAAGTTGCTGGTTTATTATCGATAGTAAATACACGATTTTTCTCAGATTTAGTAATTATAAGCTTTTTACCAATATTTTGCCAGTCAAAACTATAGTGATTTTTAACTTGTAAAATATCACTATCTAGTGCAACCCCAACTGCTCCATTTTTTATAATCTTGTTTTGATGTAAAATATATGTTTGTGTAAATGTTCCGTTATCACCTGCCATACCACCAGCTATTTTTATATTTGGTGCATTTTCATAAATTCCTTTTAAAAGTTCATCACCATTTGTTGTGGTTCCATCCGATAAAATTATAATTAACTTAGTCCTCTCTGTAGCAAGTTCATTTGCCAAATTATTCCCTATAACATGACTAGAATGATTAGTAGATGAATATGATTTTAAAGTGGTGTTTTCAAATGATGTTATTGATATAACATTTTGCATAGTTGTTACATCTTGATTTATTATTTCACCATCTGTTGTTGCTCCTATACATATAGAGTTAGGAAGTTCATTTGTAATAATATTTGATATCTCTTTAAGGGCAAATTTTCCTTCACCACTAAATATTTGTATTAAAATATTTTGTTCATTTTTAAAATTGGAAAAATCAATACTATCTAATATATCAGATGCTTTTTCAATTGAATATACAGATGTATTCATAAATATTTTCCTTGAAAATTTTACTTGTTTAAACACTATACATTTATAGTTGTTAATAAATGCTTTATCCCGGTATTCGTTTTTAATAAAGTAGAATAAATATTTTTAAGGGTTTTGGACCGATGATATTAATGTTTTTATCATACTTAATTTATAATATTTGCTTTTTTTGGTAAAATGTTTTAAAAACAAGTATTTGGATTAGTTATTGAGAGAAATTTTTAAACGTTATTGGCCCTATTTAAAAGATTATAAATTACAATATTTTTTAGTGCTTATAGGAATAATTTTAACAGTAAGTGCAACAGCAGCAACAGCAGAAATTATGAAGTATTTAATAGATGATATGTTTATTGCTAGAAAAGAGGATATGCTTTATAAAATTCCACTTGCTTTAATAGGAATTTATGTTTTTAAATCTGTTGGTAGATATATTCAGATGGTTTTCACTAACTATATTGGACAACATATTGTTACTCGTTTTCGTGAGATGTTACTTGAAAAAATGATAAATCTTGATATGGGATTTTTATATATAAACCGTAGTGGTGAGCTTATCTCTAGGGTTACAAATGATATAGAAAGAATTCGTTATTTTGTATCAAAAATGCTTCCTGAACTCCTTCGTGAGAGTTTGACTGTTATTGCTCTTGTTGGTTATGTTATCTATCTTCATCCTATGCTTGCTTTTTACTCACTCTTTGTTATGCCCGTTGTTGTATATCCCATAATCTTAATTGCAAAAAAACTTAAAAAATATTCTCGTCGTTCACAGGAGAAAAATGCTGATGTGGTGACTAGACTTACTGAGGTTTTTAACAATAGTGAGATAATAAAAGCAAATGCAACAGAGAAATTTGAAATGAAGCGTTTTGCAGTTCAAAACTGGCAGTTCTTTAAGGTAAATATGAAAGCTGTTTATGTTGGAAGTATAATCTCCCCTATGATGGAAATAGTTGGAGCAATAGGACTAGCAGCAGTTATATATATGGGCGGTAGAGAAGTTTATAATGATACATTGACAGTTGGAGAGTTTACAGCATTTTTAACAGCAGTAGGGCTTATCTTTCAACCAATTCGTAGAATTGGCTCAATATATGCAAGTATACAAGATGCAGTTGCTGCGAGTGAGAGAGTTTTTGAAGTTTTAGATATAGATAGTAAAATAGTTGACGGTCAAAAACTTTTAAATGATGATATAACAAAAATAGAATTTAAAAATGTAAAATTAAAATATGAAGATACTTACGCACTAAATGATATAAACCTTGAGATAAAACAGGGTGAAAATATCGCTTTAGTTGGAGATAGTGGTGGTGGAAAATCTACATTTATAAATATGCTTCTTCGTTTTTATGATTCAAGTGAGGGTGATATTTTAATTAATGGTACAAATATAAAAGAGTTTACCCAAGATTCTTTAAAACATCATATCTCTTTAGTTTCACAAAGAATATATATATTTCAAGATACCTTAGCAGCAAATGTTGCGTATGGTCAAGAGATTGATAAAGATAAAGTTTTAGAGGCTTTAGAGCTTGCAGATGCTTCTAGTTTTGTAAATGAACTTGAAGATAGGATAGAGACTAAAATGGAAGAGTTTGGTGCAAATCTTTCAGGTGGACAAAGACAAAGAGTAGCAATTGCTAGAGCAATTTATAAACACTCTTCACTTTTACTTTTTGATGAAGCTACATCAGCACTTGATAATGAAAGTGAAAAAAGAATACAAAACGCACTTGATGAGTATACAAAAGATAAAATCACCATAACAATTGCACATAGACTAAGTACGATTAAACATGCAAATAAAATCTTAGTTATGCAGCGAGGTAAGATTGTAGCAAGCGGAAAACATGATGATTTATTAGAGAGTTCGGAAATTTATCAAAAATTATCTGGTCAGTTTGAAGAATAAATATATGAATCAAATGTTAAATTTAATTGGTAGAGAAAAAGAACTTTTTACTCAAGATATTAATTCAAATCAAAAAGAGTTAAAAAAGATAATCTCATCATCGCGATTCTTAGTGATTGGAGGAGCTGGCTCAATTGGTCAAGCAGTTACAAAAGAGATATTTAAACGCAACCCTAAAAAACTTCATGTTGTAGATATAAGTGAGAACAATATGGTTGAACTTGTTCGTGATATAAGAAGTTCACTTGGCTATATTGATGGTGAATTTGCTACTTACGCTCTTGATATTGGTTCATTAGAGTATGATGCTTTTATTAAAAATGATGGTAAGTATGATTATGTTTTAAACCTCTCTGCACTTAAACATGTTAGAAGTGAGAAAGATCCTTTTACACTTATGAGAATGATTGATGTAAATATATTTAATACAGATAAAACACTTGCTCAATCTATAGAGCATGGGGTTAAGAAATACTTTTGTGTATCAACAGATAAAGCTGCTAACCCTGTAAATATGATGGGGGCTAGTAAAAGAATTATGGAGATGTTTTTAATGAGAAAATCATTAAAGATTAAAATCTCAACTGCAAGATTTGCAAATGTTGCATTCTCAGATGGATCACTTTTGCATGGCTTTAACCAACGCATTCAAAAAAGACAACCCATAGTTGCTCCAAATGATATAAAAAGATATTTTGTAACCGCACAAGAGAGTGGTGAGCTTTGTTTGATGTCTTGTATATTTGGAGAAAATCGTGATATATTTTTTCCAAAGTTAAGTGAGAATTTACATCTTATTTCTTTCGCAGATATAGCAGTTAGGTATCTTAAAGATTTAGGTTATGAGCCTCACTTATGCAGAGATGAAGATGAAGCAAGAGAGCTTTCGAAAACTCTACCACAAGAGGGAAAATGGCCTTGTCTGTTTACTTCAAGTGATACAACAGGTGAAAAAGATTTTGAAGAATTTTTTACAGATAATGAGACACTAGATATGCATAGATTTGAGAATCTTGGAGTTATAAAAAATGAAGCTAATTTTAATGAAGATAAACTAAATGCATTTTCTAAAACTATGAATGAATTTAAACAAAAACTCTCTTGGAATAAAGATGATATCGTAAAAGAATTTTTTACTATGATTCCTGATTTTGGACATAAAGAAACTGGTAAATATTTAGATGGAAAGATGTGAGATGCAAAAATTTATAAAATTTGTGCAAGGTATTTATAAAACAAAAGAGTTTATACCTCTACACGAACCAAAATTTTTAGGTAATGAGAAAAAATACTTAAATGATTGTATAGACTCCACCTTTGTCTCCAGTGTTGGAAAATTTGTTGATAAATTTGAAGAAGATTTTGCTAAAAAAGTTGGTAGCAAATATGCAATAGCTACAGTAAATGGAACTTCAGCACTTCATATATCACTTTTGCTAAGTGGTGTTAAAAATAATGATGAGGTGATAACTCAAGCTTTAACATTTGTAGCAACTTGTAATGCCATTAGTTATGTTGGAGCTAAGCCTGTTTTTGTTGATGTTGACTTAGATACTATGGGATTAAGTCCTAAATCATTAAAAGAATTTTTAATTGCTAACTGTGAAATTATAAATAATGAATGTATAAATAAAACTACAAAGAAAATCATTAAAGCATGTGTGCCTATGCATACTTTTGGACATCCTTGTAAAATAGATGAGATTAAAGAGGTTTGTGATGAGTACAACATTGCTTTAGTTGAAGATGCAGCTGAGAGTTTGGGTTCGTACTACAAAGAAAAACATACAGGTACTTTTGGAGTATTTGGAGTATTTTCATTTAATGGAAATAAAATTATAACTTCTGGTGGCGGTGGAGTTATAGTAACTGATGATGAAGAGTTAGCCAAAAGAGCAAAGTATATAAGCACTACAGCAAAAGTTCCTCATAAATGGGAGTATGTGCATGATGAGATAGCGTTCAACTATAGAATGCCAAATCTTAATGCTGCACTTCTTTGTGCTCAACTAGAGCAGTTAGATGGTTTTATCCAAAATAAAAGAGAGTTAGCTTTAAAGTATAAAAAGTTTTTCCAAGATAATGACGATATAGAGTTTATAAAAGAGCCAAAAGATTCAAAATCTAACTATTGGCTTCAAGCAGTTATTGTAAAAGATATAAAAAATAGAGATAATTTTTTAGACTTTACAAATAAGAATGGTGTAATGACAAGACCGATTTGGAAACTTATGAATGAGTTAGAGATGTTTAAAAATGCACAATGTTCAAACTTAGATAATTCAAAGTATTTAGAACAAAGAGTTGTAAATATATCAAGTAGTGTAGTGTTATGAAAGAAAAAATACTCCTAATCGGTGGTGGTGGACATTGTCGTTCCGTTATTGATGTAATTGAGCTAGAAAATAAGTATGAAATAGCTGGAATAATTGATAAAAAAGAGTTAATTGGTAATGATGTACTTGGTTATAGAATCATTGCTTGTGATGATGATTTAGAAGAGCTTTTTAATAAGTATAAAAATGCAGTTGTAACAGTTGGACAAGTTAAATCCAATGAAGTGAGAGTTAAACTTTTTAAAAAACTAAAAGATATTGGTTATATGCTTCCAGTAATAATCTCTCCTTTGGCATATATCTCTAAACACGCTTTTATTGATGAGGGAACTGTTATCATGCATCAGGTTTTGATAAATTCAAATGTCAAAATTGGTAAAAACTGCATAATTAATACTAAAGCTTTAATCGAGCATGACTCTGTAGTAGAAGATAATTGTCATATATCAACAGCTAGTGTAATTAATGGTAATGTAACTGTAAAAGAGGGGACTTTTTTTGGTAGTAATTCAACATCAAAAGAGAGTATAGAAATTAGTGGTTTTGTAAAAGCTGGGAGCATTGTAAAGTGAGTGTATTTATAATTGCAGAGGCTGGTGTAAATCATAATGGCTCCGTTGAACTTGCTAAAAAACTTATAGATGTTGCAGTAGAAGCTGGAGTGGATGCTGTAAAATTTCAAACATTTAAAACAGAAAATTTAGTCTCTAAAAATGCTCAAAAAGCAACTTATCAAAAAGAAACTACTGATAGTGATGAATCACAATTTGATATGATAAAAAAGCTAGAGCTTGATGTAGATACACATCATGAGCTTATATCTTATTGTAATGAAAAAAATATAATGTTTCTCTCAACACCTTTTGATTTGGATAGTGTTGATTTACTAGATAGTTTGGATTTGAAAATATTTAAAATACCAAGTGGTGAGATAACAAATTTACCATATTTGAGAAAAATAGGTGCCTTAAATAAAGAGGTTGTTTTATCAACTGGTATGGCTGATATGAGTGAGATAAAAAATGCTTTAAATGTACTAATAACTTCTGGAACTAAAAAAGAAAATATTACAGTACTTCATGCAAATACAATGTATCCAACTCCTATGAGGGATGTGAATTTAAAAGCGATGCTTACTATTGGAAATCATTTTGATATAGCTTATGGATATAGTGATCATACTTTAGGGATAGAGGTTGATATTGCAGCTGTAGCCATGGGAGCTAGTGTGATTGAGAAACACTTTACACTTGATAACACAATGCAAGGACCAGATCATAAAGCCTCACTTGAACCAGATGAATTAATAGCAATGGTTAAAAGTATTAGAAATATAGAGATAGCACTAGGGAGTGATGTAAAAACACCAAGTGAGAGTGAAACACCAAATATAAAAATAGCAAGAAAATCTATAGTAGCAAACTGTGATATAAAAAAGGGTGAAATTTTTAGTGAAAACAATTTAGCTATAAAAAGACCAGGTGATGGGATTAGTCCTATGAAATGGGATGAGATAATAGGTCAAGAAGCACAAAAAAATTATGAAGCTGATGAGTTGATATGAAACGAAAAATTTGTGTTGTAACTGGAACTCGCGCTGAATATGGATTACTATTTTGGTTAATTAAAGAGATAGAAGCAGATGATGAGTTAGAACTTCAACTTATAGTTACAGGGATGCATTTAAGTCCTGAATTTGGACTAACATATAAAGAGATAGAGAAAGATTTTAAAATAGATAAAAAAGTGGATATGAAGCTGCAATCTGACACAGCAAAAGGCATTTCAAAATCTATGGGAATCGCTCAGATTGGTTTTAGTGAGGCTTATGATGAGTTAAAACCAGATATGTTAGTTGTTTTGGGAGATAGATATGAGATACTCTCAGCCGTAACTTCTGCAATGATAGCAAATATACCAATAGCACACCTTCATGGTGGAGAGACAACAGAGGGTGCTTTTGATGAGTCTATAAGACATAGTATTACAAAAATGAGCCATCTTCACTTTGTAGCAACTGATGAATACAGAAATAGAGTTATACAACTTGGAGAGCATCCAAGTAGAGTTTTTAATGTTGGTGGATTAGGGATAGATAATATAAAAAAATTGAAGTTATTCTCTAAAGATGAATTCGAGAAATCAATAGATTTTAAACTAAATAAAAAAAACATCTTAATCACTTTTCATCCTGTAACATTAGAGAACTCAACTGCAAAAGAGCAGTTTAATGAGTTGCTTTTAGTAGTAGATAAACTCAAAAATACAACCATAATCTTTACAAAAGCAAATAGTGATAGAGATGGTAGAGTAATTAATAATATGATTGATGAGTATGTATCTAAAAATAGTGATAAATCAGTCGCTTTTATTTCCTTAGGACAACTTAGGTATCTAAGTGCCTTGCAGTATATGGACGCAGTTGTAGGAAATAGTTCAAGTGGACTCTTAGAAGCACCATCTTTTAAAATAGGTACTATAAATATTGGAGATAGACAAAAGGGTAGAGCTAAAGCTAATAGTGTGATAGACTCACTTCCAAATAAAAATGATATACAAAAAGCATTTGCTAAACTATATACAAATGAATTTAAAAAAACACTACAAATAGTTCAAAATCCATATGGTGATGGTGGAGCTAGTAAAAAAATAAAAGATATAATTAAAAAATTTCCACTTGATAAGATACTTAAAAAATCATTTTATGATATCGAGATTTTAGATGTATAAAAATAAAATTTTTTTAGCAATTATTCCAGCTAGGGGTGGAAGTAAAAGACTACCTGGAAAAAATATACTTGATTTAAGTAACAAACCTTTAATTGCCTATAGTATTGAAGCAGGATTAAAAAGTAAGTATATTGATAAAGTAATTGTTACGAGTGATAGTGATGAGATATTAGAGGTATCTAAAAAGTATGGTTCAGATATTATAAAAAGACCAGATTATTTAGCAACTGATACTTCTACAACATTTGATGCAATAAAACATACAGTAGATAATTTTCAAGATTATGATTATATTATTTTGCTTCAGCCAACCTCACCACTTAGAGATGAAAAACATATAGATGAAGCTATAGAGTTATTAGAGATAAAAAAAGCAGATGCTATAATATCTGTATCTCAAACAGATCATTCACCTTTATGGTCAAATACTTTAACTAAAGATATGAGTTTAAAAGGGTTTTTAAAAGATGAGATGCTTAACAAAAGAAGTCAAGAGATAGAAAAATATTATAGTCTTAATGGTGCAATATATATCTGTAAAATAGATAGATTTTTAGATGAAGAGACTTTTTTCTTAAAAGATAATATTTACGCTTACCAAATGGATAAAGAGAGTTCTATAGATATAGATGAAAAGATAGATTTTAAGATGGCAAAACTAATTTTAAGTGAAAGAATTAAATGAGTAATCTATTTATCATTGGTACTCCTTTGCAGCTTATAAATGCTATAGAAGCAGTTGAGTATTTTAATTTAAAAAATAATATATTAGTTTTAATAAATGTATCAAAAGCTAAAAATAAAGAGCAAATAGATGATATTGTGAAACTTTATGCTTGGGAAAGAATAATAGAGATTCAAAATGGAAAAGGACTCAATTTCTTTAAATATTTTTCAATAATAAGAGATTTAAAAAAACAAAAGTATAAAAATATTTTTGTAGCAAAATTAGATTCAATTTCTATGGTAATAGCAGCAAATATACAAAAAGAGAAACTTTTTTTATTAGATGATGGTAGTAAAACTGTTTCAATATATAAAAAATATATAACAGATGATTTTCAAGTGACATATAAAATAAAAGAGCTTAAATTTTTGCTTTTAGGTTTAAAAGTAAAAATTAGAGATAAGGTGAATCTATTTACATATTACGATTTAGAATCAGTTAATGGCAATGAAGTAGTTAAAAATCATATGACTTATTTTAAATCAAAATATATATTAACTACTAAAAATGAAGATGATTTTATATACTTTATAGGGCAACCATTAAATAAATTGCTAAGTAGAGAATTACATAAAAGCATTATAGAAAAAATTATTAATAGATATAATAAAAAAATGATTTATATCATTCATCGTGGGGAGGATAATGCTTCATTAAAACATTTAAATGATATTGATAAATCTCTTTTTGAGTTAAGAGATTTGGGGATGCCAATAGAATTATATTTTTTAAAAAATTCTATATATCCAAGTAGTGTATTCTCATTTTATTCTACAGCATTGGCTACAATAGAGTTAATATATGATAAATGTAATATTTATTATATAAAAATACCAAAAAATCAACATAATGAAAAATATTATACCTTAGATTTAATACAATATTATGAGTATATTGGAAGGGATAAGTTAATTATACTTGAAGATATTACTCTTTAACCATTT
>JAFLJV010000102.1 GCA_022712845.1 Sulfurimonas sp.
AACTGTAACTCTTTTTATCTCAGTAGTTAGTGTTAAAAGGTGGCGTTTTAAAGATTTGTCTTTTATCTCATCAACATAAGCTTTTGTATTTGAGATAGGGTTAGCAGATAAAATCTCAAGCATAACTTGCTCATCAAATTTTTTGATTTTTATAAGCTCTTTTTTTATAAACTCTTCATCAATAGGTTGATCTTTTTGCAAAAGCAACATCATCACTTTAAAAATATCTTGATGAGCTGGAAGATAAAAATCATCTTCTTTTAGTGCAACACTAAGTTCATCAAACTGTTGAGGTTCAAAAACAATAGAGCTTAGTATACTTTTTTCAAAGGCTAGGTTGTATAGGTTATCTTGCATTCATAAGTCTTGTGTTAAGTTTTTGTAAATATTGTATCAAAGGAGGTATTTTTATGTTTTCTTCAATTACAAATAAAAGAGATTCTTCCATAAGTATGTCATTTTGTTCTATAAGTTTAATAAGCTCATTTTCAAATATAATTAACTTATCTTTGATAACTATAAAAACTTCATCTTCATCTAAACCAAAGTATCCATGAGCAATTATATTTCTAAAATCAACAATTTTTCTATACTCTTGGTTTTTTAAAATATCTGATTTTATTAAAACACGAGTTGCTTCTCCAATAATTTCTAGTTCTCTTATTGTAGCATCCCATACTATTTCATTCCATCTTAAATCTTGAGCATCTGATATATTTTGTGTATATCTTTGTATTTTATTAATAGCAATAAAAATATCTGTTATGTAGAGTCGATAATCTCTATTAGACATACACAACTTCTTTATCTACATATTTTTTAATAAGCAATCGTAAGTTTTTTGCTTTACCTAAGTCGACAGTTTTTCCAAAAGCATTTTCTAGAAAGTATTTTAAATCAAAAAAATTATCAAATGAAGGTGGCATCTCAACAAGGATATCAATATCACTTTTTTCATTTGCTTCATTACGAGCATAACTTCCAAAAAGACCTATCTTAGTGACATTATATTTTTCATTTAAAAGTTGTTTATTTGTTTTTAAAAAGTTTAAAATATACTCTTTCGTCACTTTATGCTCCTGTCTCTATTTTGTAAGTTGATTTTATCATAATTGATTTTAAAGTTATTCAAAATCTTCAGCCATTTTTTCAACTTCGTCCACAAACCTATCAACAAGTTCACTCTCATCAAGGTTTGCAACAACTTCACCTTTTACCATAACAAGACCTTTGCCTTTGCCGTAAGCTATAGCAATATCTGAGTGAGCTGCTTCACCTATGGCATTTACAACACAGCCCATTACTGAAACATTCAGAGGTGCTTTTATGTGAGCAGTTCTCTCTTCTATCTCTCCAACGGCAGTTACTAAATCAGCCTCTATTCTTCCACAAGTTGGGCATGAGATGATGTTTAGTCCATCTTTTACAGCACCACTATCTTTTAAGATTGCACGAGCTACTTTTATCTCATTTTCAAGCTCACCAGTAATGGAAACTCTCATAGTATCACCTATGCCATCAAGTAGAAGTGTACCAAGTCCTATGGCACTTTTAACAGTTGCATGAAACATAGTTCCAGCTTCTGTAACTCCAATGTGAAAAGGGTAGTTATTTTTAGGGCGTAACATTCTGTAAGCATCTACAGTTCTTTGTACATCACTAGCTTTTAGAGAGATTTTTATATCACTAAATCCTAAATCTTCTAAGTACTTGATATTGTATTCAGCAGATGCAACCATACCTTCTGCAGTTTGACCATACTTGTTTAAAAACTCTTTTTCAAGTGAGCCAGAATTAACACCAATTCTAATTGGGATATTTCTTTGTTGACAAGCTTCAACAACTTCTTTAACTCTATGTTTTGAGCCAATATTTCCAGGATTTATACGGATACAGTCAACAACTTCAGCAGCTACAAGAGCAAGACGATGATTAAAGTGAATATCTGCAACAAGAGGTAAAGAGATTTGCTCTTTTATAGATTTTAGTGCAAGTGCATCTTCCATCTCTGGGACAGCAACTCTTACTATATCACACCCAGCAAAATGAAGTCTTTTTATCTGCTCTACAGTAGCATCAACATCAGAAGTTTTTGAAAATGTCATCGATTGTGTGCTTATCGGAGCATCGCCACCAACAGCCACATCTCCAACAAAAATTTGTTTAGTTTTTACTCTTTTTATCATAAAAAGATTCTATCTTTTTATACCAAAGATAATGCTTTAGTAATTTTATATAAATTTAAAACCTAAAAGTCAAATTAGTATAAGCATATCTTCCAGGTTCATTCATAAGCATAACGTCATCAGCTCCACCAGTAGTTATAAGAGTTAAGTCTACATAAGTGTTGTTAACTGCGTAAGTTTTATCAAAAAGATTGTTTACACCTATAGTTAGTTCTATATTTTTGCTAAAAGCATGTTTTGCTTTCATGTTTAAAACAGCCCATCCACTAATTTTTTGTTCACCATTGTCGCTATCTATAGTACGCCATTTATCAGAAGCCTGAACTTCCATAGTTGCGATTGAGTTGTTTGCGTATTCATAGTTAAGTGCTATATTTACTCTAAGTGGTGCCATATCCACTAAATCCTTATCGTTTTGCCCACTAAGAGCTTTATCTTTTTTACCAACTTTATAAGATACTCCACTATCAAGAGTTATATCATCACTTACAAAATAAGAGCCGCTTAATTCCGCTCCATATATTTTTGCATCGATGTTTTGAAATGCATTTACCGCAACACTTTTTTGGATATAAATATAGTCTTTTAAGATAGAGTAAAAAGTTTTGATTTTAAATTTAAATGTATCATTAATAGTTTCATATCCTAAGTCAACTTCATAGTTTGTAGTTTGCTCTAATGTTGGAGTTCCAGTTAAGCTATTGTTTGCACTTGTAAAATATAACTCTCTAGCATCTGGTACACGAGAAGCTTTTCCAATACCTGCAAAAATCTTACTGTTTTCATTAAGGTTGTATGAAGTGAGAATATTAGCACTCAAAGCAGAGTAACTTTTGTGAGCTAGAGTGTTGTGGCTAATGTCAGTGTTATCATACCTAGCACCAACAACTACATTAAATCCTCCAAAGCTTTTTTCAATTTTTGTAAATATAGCTCTATTTTTTGTTATAGCATTATCAATACTTTTAAGTACACCACTAACTATTGGTAAGCCAGTATCTGTTCTGTAGTAATCACCATCCCATTTTCTCTCACTTATATCAAAACCAACTAAAAGTTCATACTCATCTAGTATAAAATCATTTTTAAGTTTAAGTCCTTGCATATCAGTTGTTAAATCACTAGTATTATCCATGGCAGCCATATTTGAGAGTATTCTATATTTTGTACTCATTGGGTGAGCTACATCAGAAGAATAATATTGTAAGTTTAAATTTTTATACTCTTTTGTTAAATTTTTTATGTTGTACTCAATGCTGTAAATATTTGAATCATCATAAAGAGCATCCATTTTTGAGTTTCCATATAAAATATCATCACTTCTATTTGCAGTATAAGATAAACGAAGTTCTTGATCATCACTAAGTGTTATAAAAGCCTTACTCATAACACTTTTTTTCTCATAAGCATCCATATCATGATATTCTGATTTTAGTTTGTTGTTAGCTACACCATAGTTATCAATTTGTTGTGCTATTGTATTGCCATCACCATCTTTGTATTGCTCACTTGACTCGTCTGAAGCACTAATGAGTAATCT
>JAFLJV010000103.1 GCA_022712845.1 Sulfurimonas sp.
TCGCCACTTTCTTCATTAAAATCAAAATAGCAACGCACTTTCTGCGTTGCAACGCTCGTCATGCACAGTAGTGCACTTCCTTACTGTGCGCCTTGAAATTACATCACTCTTTTGATTTTAATATAAATTTGAGTCAAAATAAATTATATGTATTATTATAAATATAATTTTGTTTATTGGTAGTCCTCAGATATGATATAGCAACTCTAAAAATTAAAACTCATATATAAATATTCTATTTAAGATTTATATGTATTATATAACAGTATAATAATTATAAGCAAATCTTAGAGTATATTATGGAAAATAAAAATTATTACTTTTACAGAAAAAATAAGTATAATTTAATTCATATATTTTAGGCATAATTATTCATAAAAAAGGAAAAATTATGAAAAAGTACTTTATCTATTTAGTAATCATCATCTCAATTGCATCTCTCTTTTATTTTAAAATATTTATACCAAAACATACTTATGAGACTACAAAAGCAGTAGTTGGAGATATGTCTGTAACTGTTAATGGCATAGGAAATGTGGGAGCTAGAGATATTTATAAAGTTGGTTCTATCTATGGTGGTAAGGTTTTATCATTTAGTATAGTTGAGGGTGACTTTATAAAAAAAGGTACTTTAATAGCTCAAATAGACTCTATAGATTTAAAAGATAAGATTTTAGAACAAGAGGTAAGTGTAAAAAAACTACAAAAAGATATAACATCACTTAAACTTGATAAAAAAGCTGCTGAGGTTCAATATGAGTACCAAGAAGAGATATATAGTAAAAATCAAAGACTATATAAGGGTAAGGCAATATCTGAACTTGATTATAAAAAGTTTCTAAAAGATATGGATGTAGCTAAACTTTCCGTCGATAATATTGACTCTAAAATAGATGCTGCTTATACACAAATAGAGCAGATTAAAGCGAGTACAAAAGGGCTAAAAACTAAACTCTCAAGATATACCATATTGGCTCCACTAGATGGGTATATAACAAAAAAATATATCTCAAACTTTGAGATAATTAATCCAAATCAAACTTTAATAGAGATAGTAAATCCAAAAGATGTTTGGATTGAAACGCATATAGATACAAGAATAAGTGGAGATGTGAAAATAGGAAGTAGTGTTTTAATTAAACTTCGTTCATCAAATATAAAACATGCTGGTGAGGTTATAAATATAAAACTTGTAAATAATAGTGTAACAAATGAGCGTGAGATAGATATAGGTTTTGATAAGTTACCTATCCCTTTTTATATGCAAGAACAAGCCATAATCGATATAAATATAAAAGTGTTAAAAGATGTAATAAAGGTGCCACTAGAAGCATTGAGTATATACAAAGAAAAAAATGGTGTTTGGATACAAAAAGGCAAAAAAGTAGAGTTTAAAGAGCTTAATATACTAGCATATAGTGATAAATTTGGAGCAACTAAAGATATAACAGTAGATGATAAACTTGTTATACCAAACCCAAATAAAAAAGCTCTAGCTAATGGTATGAAAATCTATAATGATTAATTTAGCTGCAAAAGATATATCTCACTCACTAGGTAAGTTTATAGTAACTGCTATCAGTGTTGGTGTACTTTTGGGGATTGTAATTATAATGATTGGTGTTTATCGTGGGATGGTTTTTGATGCTAAGGTTTTAGTGGATGATGTAAATGCAGATATTTGGGTAGTTCAACAAGATACACTTGGACCATTTGCACAAACTTCTAGGGTGCATGAAGACTTGAAAAATCAAATCTCTTATCAAGAGGGGATTAAACATGCGGAAGCTATAACTTTTCAAACTTTTCAGATGCAAAACAAGTATGGAGACTTTAAAGTTATGCTTGTTGGTTATGATCCATTTGGAGATATGTTAGTTATTGATAAAACAAAACTAATAGAGGGCAGAATTTTACAAAAACAACATTTTGAGATAGTTGTTTCACAAAAAACAAACTATAAACTTGGTGAGTATATAGAGCTTGGGCGTGATAAATTTAAAGTTGTAGGGGTAACTAAGGATACTGTATCAAATAGTGGAGATTATCTTATATTTACCAGTTTAAAAGATGCAGCAATTTTACAATTTACATATACAAATGAGAGAATTAGAAGTGATGAAGAGCGGGGCATAAAAAGTGGAAATCCACATCTTGTTAATGCAATAATCGCAAATGTAAAAGATGGATTTGACCCAAAGAGTGTTGCACGAAATATAGAAAGAACTACACATAAAAAAGTTTTTACAAAAGAGGAGCAAAAAAACTTACTGCTTGAAAAAGTTATAAAAAAATCTTCTAAACAGATAGGGATGTTTACAGTTATCCTAATAGTGGTCTCTATCATAATTATCGCACTTATTATCTATACAATGACACTAGAAAAGATTAAAGAAATATCTATCCTTAAACTTATCGGGATACCAAACTTTACAATCTCAAAGATGATCATTCAAGAGACTGTTGTTCTTGGTGTGTTGGCTTTTATATCTGGAAATATTTTTGCACATCTTATTAGTGGTGGGTTTCCAAAGAGAATAGTTTTAGAAACAAGTGATGCTTTTGGACTTTTTATTGTGATACTTTTTTCTTCTGTACTTGCGTCTCTTTTTGGTATATATAAAGTTATAAAAACAGATCCTGCACAAGCGATTGGTGGATAAGATGCAAAATAATCAAGCGATGAAAATACAAAATCTTGTAAAAAGTTTTGGTTCAGGTGAAAATAAAGTAACTGTAATAGATGGAGCCAATTTCACTTTAGATAAAGGTGAGTTTGTAGCTTTAGTAGCTCCAAGTGGTTCAGGGAAAACAACACTTTTAATGATGCTTGGATGTGTACTAGAGCCAACAAGTGGAACAATTGAGATAGGTGAAGAGATTGTATATGATAACAAGTGGCTAGTAAAAGATGATAGAGAACTCAGAAGAAAAAAAATAGGGTTTATCTTTCAAGCACACTATCTCATTCCATTTTTAAATATAGAAGATAATATAACTCTTCTGCCTTATGAAAATGGTGAAAAAGAGGAAGTAGTTAAGCCAAGAGTTAAAGAGATTATGGATTATCTTGATATGAGTGATAAGTTACAAAGTATGCCAAGTGAGTTAAGTGGTGGGCAAAACCAAAGAATAGCAATTGCTAGAGCGTTAGCAAATAATCCAGATATTATATTAGCAGATGAACCAACAGCAGCCCTTGATAAAGAGAGAGCTATAAGTGTTGTAAAGATGTTAAAGAGGATAACAAGAGAGCAAAATGTGACAATCATTATGGTTACTCATGATGATAGACTCTTCCCTTATTGTGACAAAGTACTGACGATAAAAGATAAAAAAATTGATATTAGAATATTAGGAGAAAGTGATGAGAGTATATAAGAAAATAATTATAATAACAGCACTTCTAATAAGCTCAGTTAATGCAGAGGGTTTAAAAGAGATAATCAAATATGCAATAGATAATAACAATAATATAAAAGCTATAGAATTAGAAAATAGAGCAAAACAAAAAACTTATGAAAGTGCGAAGAATATTTATAAACCTACTGTAATTATAGGGGGTAGTTACTCTAAGCTTGATATGGATGTTAGAGAGTCACAAGTTGGAAATACAGCAGTT
>JAFLJV010000104.1 GCA_022712845.1 Sulfurimonas sp.
CTTCAACAACAGCTAATAGTGTTACAACAACAATTACAGAACCAAATAATGTACCAGTAGCAGATCCAGTATTAACAACATCAAATCAAGATACAGACACTCTTCCACAAGCTCTTCTTGATTCAGAAAATATTACACCGAGTAATATTGCTTTCTTCAAAGTTTTAGATATTGGTGGTGCCTCAGATGCTGATGGTGCTTTAGATGGTGATTCAAGTGAAAATAATATTAATGATCCTGCAGATTTGGGTGGACAAGATATAGAAACTATTGAAGTAAATCTTATATTTGATATAACATCATTACCAAGTTATGGAACACTTTATATTGAACAAAATGGGTCATTTACGGCACTAGATATTAATAATTTAGGAGATACTTCTACACTTTTAAATACAACAGATAACATTTATTGGGTAGCTACACATAGTGAAGTATCAGGTGATGGAAATACTAAAACAATAGGTGGTGATTTTACTTCTGCAGGTATTGAAAATAGCTGGACTAATGATGATATTAGTGTGGTAGGACGTAATGAAGATAATCAAGATGCTGTTATAACATATAATACAAATGATGGTATTGGTGTAACAGGTGAAACAGGTGGACCTAGTAACCAACTAGGTTATGATGCAGGTACAAATAAAAGTGAATCTATTATTATAGACTTTAAAAATCCTGTAACAAATGGAGAAGTTTCTATAACTCACCTAATAGAAAGTGAGCAAGAAGTTGGGCATGTTGATGTATATTTAGATGGAAATAAAGTTGGAGAGTATTCTTTCTCGAAAGTTCCTGGTGTAGCCGATATTACTTTAGATGAAGTTGCTGTAGGTAGTGGTAATAGTGCAAGAGATAATTCAGGTACCTTTAAAATAGAAGGTTTAGTATTTGATCAACTTATTTTTAGTGGAGAACCTTATGTAAATCAAAATGGAGTTTCTGATTCTAGTGACTATTTTATAGGAGCTATTAGTTATGAAGAAATTTTTGGTGTAGAATTTAATTATCAAGTTATAGATGAAGCTGGAAAAGAGAGTGATCTTGTAAAAGTAGAAATTAATGTTGCAAGTGATACTGATATTCCAAAAGTAACATACGAAACTATAAGCATAGTATCAATGACAGCGCATACTAGTGGACAAAATGGAGGTACTGGTACATATGCTAATAACCAAGGATTGAATTTTAATTCTATTGAAAATCATAATTCTGCATCTGTATCACAAGGAGAAAATGGTTTTTATGGAGTTGATCATAACTCTCAAGGTCAACTAGAAAGTACAACTACTATAAATTCAAATGAAGCCTTATTGGTTAAGTTAAGTGATTCGGTAACTACTTTTACAGTACAAATTGATGGAGAATTAGCTAATTCAAATTATTTTATTTTTAATACACAAGGTCAAAAAATAGCTTCAGGAATAATTGAAGTAGATAATGAAGGATTAGTTACATTTAATACACCACAAGGGGAGTCATTTCAATATATATCTTTTGATGGAGCACATGAAGGTCAGAGAGGAGATAAAGTTGATGCTGATTTTTCAATTAAACCAGTTGGTTATATTGATACAGATGGTAATAGTGGCTTAGTTGGTGGAACAGGTGATGATACTATTGTTTTTGATTCAACTGTTAGTAATATAGATGGTGGCGATGGTTTTGATACAATTTTAGTTGAAAATACAATAGATTTATCAGGATTAAATGGTGATAATATTTCAAATATTGAAGCTATTAATCTTGCTGCTGGTTCACAAAGTATTTCTTTAAGTCTTGAAGATGTGATTGGTATGACTGATGAAGATAATGTGTTGCGTATAGATGGAGATAGTGCAGATAATATTCATTTTGATACTTCAATTGATGGCTCTACTTGGACTTCAGGCACTACTATTATTGATGCTCAAACAAGTCAAACCTATAATCAATATACTAATAGTGCAGATATTACAGTAAAACTTGAAATTAGTACTGATATAAATGTGGATGGGCTTTAGTAGTAAGAAGTTATATCTTAGTAAGTAGCATGTAAAAATTAGCTTTCTACATGTTACTTATTTTAATAGAAGCACTAAAAAGATTCTATTATTTACATGAAGTTTATTATTAAAAGAGAATTATTTAAGTAAAAGTACTAGTGATAAACGATCACTAATGTGTAGTTTAGCAAAGATTGAACTCACGTGTGCCTTAACTGTTCTTGTCGTTATACCCATTGTATTAGCTATAGCATCATTTGTCATTCCTTCAAGAATCAAATAAACAACATCTATCTCTTTTTTATTAAGTCTATTGTTTAGTATTTTTTCTGAATTTTTATTTAAAGAGTTTTGATTTGTACTTTTTACTAGTGTAGCAGTAAGTTCAGGGTATGTCCATATATTATTATTTTGAACTGTTTGTATCATTTGATCGAAATGGATTTTAAGCATTCTTGAATTACCGTAAGCTTTTATATGATGAGATATTAACATCTTTCCAGTTACAATTTCAGGTGATTTTTCAAGAACAATTGTATTTTCTGGTAAATTATTTGATGAAATTAATTTATTAAAATCAGAACTTGCGGAGTCATAATCAACTATAACTATGCAAAATTTAGATGTTCGTAATTCATTTTTTAATGACTCTACATCATAGCACAATACATTATTATCTATAGAGATATTTTCTATCCATTCATTTACTATACCCATATCAGAACTTAGAAATATTATTTTCATTTTATCTCTCTGTAAATACATATTGTTTTGATTTTAAAATAGGTTTTAGTATATATTGCATAACTGTTTTTTGTCCAGTAATAATATCAACACTAACAGTCATTCCTGGAATAATATTTAAAGGGTTCTCTTGTGTACCTAAATAGTTTTCTTCTGTAACAACATGAATAATATAAAAAGTATTTTCTTTTTTATCTGTAATCGTATCTGGTGAAATAGATACAACTTCACCAAGTAAACCACCATGTATCGCATAGTCATAAGCAGAAATTTTAACTTTTGCTTCTGCTCCTGGATGAATGAATGCGATATTGCTAGGTTTTATTTTTATTTCTAAATATAGTTTTTTATTTGTTGGAACAATCTCAACTAAATTATCACCTGGTTTTATGACGCCACCTACAGTATGGATGAAAAGTTTTTGAACTATCCCTTCTACTGGTGATTTTACCATTGTTCTTTCAACTTGATCACTTAATGCGATTTGCTGAGTTTTAAGTCTAGATATCTCAGCCATAACTTCATTTAATTCTTTTTTAGAATTATTAATAAACAGCTGTTTTGATTCTTTTCTTTTGTTTTGGAATTCTTTTATTGCTGATTGTAATCTTGGTAGTGATAGTCTTGCAGCTTCAATGTCATTTTCAATTTTATTGGCTTCTCTTTGAAGTTTTAAAAAATCAACTTTTGATTTTATACCTTCTTTTACCATTGGTTCAGTCATTTTTATCTCTTCATCAACATATCTTAGAGATTTTTTTAGAGATCTAGCTTTTGCTCTTGCTTCTTTATAAGATTGCTTTTTTTGTTCAATTTGATTTTTAAATGAATTATCTTTTGCAATAAACTCTAGCTTATTTGAAGTATAAAGATTTTTTGATAATTTTATTTGAGTTTTTAACTCTTTATCTTTTACTTTAGGAGTTTTGAATGATAAAGAGTTCGCTTCTGCATAAAGTCTTAACCTTTTTGCTTCTAGCTCATAATATTTCATCTCATTTGTACGAGAAGTTGATACTGACTTAGCATTACTGATTTTTAAAATTATTTCACCTTTTTTAACTATCTGTCCCTCGTTTACAAGTAATGCTTCTACAATCCCACCCTCTAAGTTTTGAATAATTTGATTGTTTCCATAAGGGATAACTTTACCATCACCTCTTGTTATTTCATCTATCTCTGCTAATGATGCCCATGTAACAAGAAGTATAATAGTAAATATCCATATCTTGAGTACTCTACTTATTCTTCTTGGTGATTGTTCTAATATTGCAGCACTAAGGCTTTGCATAAATTCATATTCATTATCTTTAAAATCTGAATGTTTTTTATTATTCAACTTAATCACCTTTGCCTTTTCCCTGAAGTTGCTTAAGAGCTTCTTCTTTTGGTGCATCAATTAAAACTTTACCTTCATTCATAACTATAACTCTATCAACTATTTTAAGAAGAGTCATCTTTTGTGTAACAATAATAGAAGTGATACCATTAAGATTTTTATCTAAATTATTTAAAAGTTTGTTTTCTGTCACTTGATCCATCGCATTACTTGGTTCATCCATAAGCATAATAGGAGTTGGTATTAAAAAAGCCCTTGCAATACCAATACTTTGTCTTTGTCCACCTGAAAGCCCTAAACCTCTCTCTCCAATAGGCATTTCATATCCTTTAGGATGTTTTTTTATAAATTCAGCAGTTCCACTAATCATAGCAGCTCTAAGCATAGCAACATCACTAGCATGTGTAGCACGATATGTTATATTGTCTTTTACTGTTCCACGAAATAGCATAATATCTTGAGATACATATCCTAAATGTTTACGAAGATCAGCTGGGTCAATCTGTTTTATATCTATACCATCAATTAGTATTTGTCCTGAATCAGGTTCAAATAGACCTAAAATAAGTTTTTGTATTGTAGTTTTACCAGACCCTATACGACCAATAATTGCTATATGTTCACCAGCATTAATACTAAAAGATACATTTATAAGAGCAGGTATATCAGCATTTGGATAAGAAAATGTTACATCAACAAACTCTATGTTACCAGTAAACTTAGGTCTTTGTACAAATTTTTTGCCATTTGGTCTTTCTCTTGGTTGAGAAATAATTTCATTTAAAGTTTTGTATGATGATTTAGTATCTTCATAGTTTGTCATAAGTGCGGCAGCTTGTCCCATGGGGGCTAGAGTTCTTGAAGTTAAAATAACAATTGCTATAAGCCCACCCATAGATAATTCAAATTCTTGAATAAGGTACACTCCATAAACAAGTAACATTACAGTGTTTAACTGAATAAAAAGTTGAGTTATAGTAGGTATAGAAGCAGATAATAAACGAGATTTTAAACTCTTTGATGCAATTTCACCAATTGATTCTTCCCATTTCCATTGAGTTTGACTTGCTGTACCAAGAGTTTTTAAAGTTTCTATATTGTTTAGTGTTTCAATTAAAATAGAGTTCTTCTTTGCACCAGCTTCATGAGTACTCTCTATACTTTCTTGAAGAGGTTTTTTGATAAAAAAAGCATAAGCAAGTATTAAAAACATTGTAATAATAGGTATAAAAACTATATTTCCACCGATATACCAAATTACAAATAAGAAGATTATAGCAAACGGAAGATCGATAACAGCAGCCATTGTAGCATTTGTTAAAAAGCTTCTAATAGAGTCAAAATCCTTTAAGTTACTAGCAAATGAACCAACAGAAGCAGGATGGTTTTCAAGTTTTAAATCTAGTACTTTTTCAAAAATAATAGAAGACATAATAATATCACTCTTTTTAGCAGCAGTTTCAAGTAGGTAGGTTCTAGTAAATTTTAGGAAAGTATCAAGAATATAAACAATAACTACACCAATAGCAAATGCCCAAAGGGTCTCTATAGCATTATTTGGAACAACTCTATCATATACATTCATTGTAAAAAGTGGAGATGCTAGTACAAAAAGGTTTATTAGTAATGAAGCGTACAGTACATCTTTGTAAATTGGAACAGATAGTTTTATAGTACTCCAAAACCAATGTTCTTGATTTATATGCAGAGTTCTTGAGTTTTCATCACTATACTCAAAAGCTTTTTTAACCATAAAGGAAAAGCCAATATATTCATCCTCTAAAATATCTATATCAACCCATTCTTCAATTGCTTCTTCAGCAGGCATAATAATTTTAACTTTTTTTCTATCTTTACTAAAAGCATCTAAAATACAAGCACCTTGATTTGATAGTAATACAATCATAGGAAGTTGTAGAGGAGATATTTGGTTTAAAGGTTTTTTTATTAAACTCGATTTTAAACCAGCTTGAGCTGCAGCACGAGAAAAAAGACCTTTAGCATTATCTATTGAAAAAAGTTCAGGTGAATCTTTTCCTATTTCTATTGGTAATCCAGCAGTTAAAGCTTCTGCTGAAAAAGGTTTATGATATAGCTTTGTAAAAAGAACTAAAGAATCGAGTAAAGAATCTATTTTTAGGTTGTCAACACTTGATTAA
>JAFLJV010000105.1 GCA_022712845.1 Sulfurimonas sp.
TATGCCAATGAGTGATAATGCATTTAGAAAAGCTAGAGATACAGTAGAAGCGCTACATGTAGAGGGTATTAAAAATATCTTTATTGACTTTCATGCTGAAGCAACATCTGAAAAACGTGGAATGATGATGTTACTTCAAGGAAAAATATCTGGACTTATTGGAACACATACGCATGTTTCAACGGATGATTTTCAGATTTCAAAGGGTACTGCTTATTTAACAGATATAGGGCTTACAGGTTGTAGAGATAATGTTATTGGCATGGATTCTAAAGTTCCCTTAAAGCAGTTTTTAACTGGGATGAAAGGGCATTTTGATATTCCTAAATCATGTAAAAAAATTATGCAGATGGCAATTATGGATTTTTCTGATGGAACATGTAGCAAAGCTTTTAAAATAAAACAGTTTGATGATGATAAGTTACTCCATACAGATGCTTGGATACAATAGCGACAAATTTATCTAAATTTAACAATATTTGTTATAATATAATTAATTAAAAAATCGAGGGAAAGAATATGTTAAAAAAAATACTAATTACATTAAGTATTTTGTTTTTATCACAACTATCAGCAGAGTCTGATTTTGATAGAGCAAATAGAGTCGCAGCTGAATCTGCTAAAAATTTAGACTGTGAGTTTGAAGAGTGTAAACCTGAGCCTCCAAAAGTTATTATCAAGGAAAAAATAGTAGTTAAAGAGAAAAAAGTTCCTGTTTTTATAATCAAGGAAAGAGTAGTTTATAAAGATAGACCTGTTGAAAAAGTAGTGGTAAAAGAAAAAATTGTTTATAGAGACAGACCTGTAGTAGTTGAAAAAGTGATAATTAAAGAAGAAATTTTAGCAACACCGATACCAGTAACAATATATAATAACTCATATAAAGTCGGAAGAAGTGCTAATTTATCTGAAATAGTAGGTCCAACTTGGAAATGGGATAAATCATTTGTTAAATATGCAAGATCTAATGCAGATCGTCATGATGGATTTTTACCATTTTACGCACAAGCATATGCTGTTAGTAAAGGTGCATCACTATCTCTTATTAATCAAGTAGATAATTATGTAGCATTTATAACTATAACAAGAAGTTCTAAAGATAGAAGTAGGTCATACTCTATACAAGTAGGTAATGTGTCTTTTAACCTAACTAGAGAGAGCAATAATTATAAAGCTACATCACTAAATAGTACAAAAGTTATTCCTTATAGTGCGAAGTGTACTTTTAAAGTTGTGTGCAAAGGTAATATTATAAAATCATATGTAAATGGTAGTTTAATAGCTACTTCAAATGATAAAGTCCCTGTAAAAACATTATCAGCATCCGTTAAAAATTTTGGACACTACCAAGATGAAAGTTACAGTGAACATTTAGTAGATATGGGTATAACTGAATTAGTTTTAAAATAACTACGTAGTGATTTGGTAATACTTATCATTTGATAGATAAGTATTTACCATTTTATATTTGAGATTATTTTCTTTTAATTCTTGAGTATTTTTATCATACATATTACTTGTTGTTGATAGTTGACTTAAAGATGTTTTTGGGATACTCATTAAAGAAAATATTGACGAATTACTTTCATATGCACTCTTCGCATTTTTTATATCAGATATTTTTTTGAATTTTACTTCATCTTTACTTTTTACTTGTTCTTGAAGTTTTTGTTGATTAGAAAAAGATTTATAGTTAGAAATGTAGTTAATTGGAATATTTTTATTGTCATATGCTTGTAAAGGTTTGTCTTTTGAGAGAATAGAATCAAAAGGTTTAGACTCAGTTTTTTGAGCATCCAACTTAGGTTTGTTTATTTTATCATTAACAGTTGTACTGATATATGTACTATATGATGATACAAACATAACTATTCCTTTATAATATACTAAAATTATAAATCATATTTGCTTTAAGTATTATAAAAAATTATGGTTACACTATTGTAATAAAAGCATAGTAACATTTGGGTACAATAAATAAAAGAATAACTAGGAATTTTAATGAGTGCAGTTAATGCAAAGATTGTTGTTGTTGAAGATGAAGAAGATTTACTAGAACTACTTGAGTATAACCTAGAAAAAGCAGGTTATGAAGTTATCGGATTTTTTAATACTAAAACAGTTGCTCAGATACTTTACGAAGAAGAAATTGATTTAATGATTATGGATAGAAATCTTCCTGGTGTTGAAGGAAGTGAGTTTGTAGGGCAGCTTCGTGAAGATGGAATCCAAACACCAGTTATCTATCTGAGTGCTAAAAATAGAGACTCAGATATCGAAGAGGGTTTTTTACGTGGTGGTGATGACTATCTAACAAAACCATTTAATATGAGTGAACTTTTACTTCGTATTAAAGCATTACTAAGAAGAACTGGTAAAAAAATAGAAGAAGGAAACCTTTCTTTTAGAGATATATTCTTAGAAAAAAATTCTAGAACTCTTAGTATAGATGGTGAAAATATTGAGATTACAAAACTAGAATTTAATCTTTTAACTGAGTTCATTTTAAATAAAAATTCTGTACTAGATAGAGATTATTTACTACAAAATGTTTGGGGTGATGGGGAAGAATATCAGTACCGAACAGTAAATGTTGCGATAAATCGTTTAAAAGAAAAAATAGACCCAGATAAAACAAAAGACTATATACAAACAGTTCGTGGAGTTGGATACAAACTGTGCTAAAAATACATCAAATATTTATAATAAAATTTTTACTGCTTTTTGTAGGCTCTTTAGCAATCACATCTATCATCTCTTATGTAGCTTTAAAAACAATCATCATTGAGCATAATAAACAACATCTTCAAAATGCTATAGAGATAATGAACCTAGAGTTAGATACTCAAGTTGATTTAGATGGTTTTGCTTTAAAAGTTTATAAACAAACATCTCTTCGCGTTACTATAATAGATGATTCTGGAGTTGTAATAGCTGAATCAAATGCAGATAAGTTAGGCATGGATAACCATGGCTCTAGATATGAAATAATGCAAGCTTCCTCACAAGAGTTTTCTCATATTACAAGGTATTCAAAAACCTTAGGTGTTGATTTTTTATATGTAGCAAAAAAGTTATCATTGAAAGATAAGAAAATATATATAAGGCTTTCTATGAGCTTGGCTCAAATTATGGAAGATTTCTATTCTTTATGGTTAAAACTATTTTTTGTGTTTATTGGCATAATAATGATAGCAACTTTTATATCTAGAAGGATGAGTGAAAAGATAG
>JAFLJV010000106.1 GCA_022712845.1 Sulfurimonas sp.
TTTTGTTGTGAAGTGCTAAAGATATTGCTGATTCAATAGCTTCTGTCATATTATTTGTTAGTTTTTCAAAAATATTTGTGTTCATAATAATCTCCGTTAATTAATTCTATATAATTATAGCAACTTGAGTGACTTATTGTCAAGTTAGTTTAGTCTAAATTTAACATATCTTAATTTTAATACTTTATACTCTATAATAAAATCAAATAAATATTTCAGGATTATCAATGTTAAGTGTACTTCAAGCTTTAAAAAAACGCTCATCAAAAAGAGCATATTTAAAAAAACAAGTATCAAAAGAAATTTTAGAAAAAATTTTAACTGCTGCACAAATGACTCCAAGTGGAACAAACATTCAACCATGGATAACTTATGCTGTAAGTGATAAAGATGTATTAAAAAATATTGGTGACGCTATTATAAAAAAGATGGATAGTGGCGAGAAAAACAATCAATTTATTCAATATAGCCCACTAAACTTTATAGACCCATATAAAAGGCGTCGTAAAGAGACTGGTTTTGGTTTATATAATCATGTTGGTATAAAAAAGGAGGATAGTGAAGCTAGAATTAAAATTTGGCATGATAATTTTAGATGGTTTGGAGCATCATCTGTACTTTTTGTTTTTGTAGATAAGACAAATATTGATGGCTCTCAAGGAGCATTTATCGATTGTGGGGCATATATGCAAAGTGTAATGTTAGCAGCACAAGAGTTTGAAGTTGATAGTTGTCCACAAGGTTCAACTACAGAATTTGGAAAAGTTATTGCAAATGTTTTAAATGTTCCTGATAATTTAGCATTTTTATATAGTATTGTTTTAGGTTATGAAGATAAAGAAGCTAAAATAAATTCTTTTCAACCAGCTAGAGCTTCACTTAATGAGAGTGTTATTTTTATGTAAAAAATCATTATTTCTAAACTTATTTCAAAATAAACACACATTTATCTATTATTACAGTAACTTTATCAAATTTTTGTCCTACACCACATGTGATGTTTCAGTAATACTTAAAGAATATTCATCTGTATAACTAACAAAAATATTTGACAAACTGCTCTTGTCTAGTTATAATTGTATGACATGTATTACAAAAGGAGTTTTTATGTTATCAGTTAGACTAGAAGATAGTATGGAACTTAAGTTAGAAAATCTTGCTAAAGCTACAAAGAGATCTAAAAGTTTTTTTGTAAAAGAAGCATTAAAAAATTATTTAGATGATATGAGTGATTTTTATGATGCTCAAAAACGCTCAAATTCTAAAGATAGAAACCTTATAAGCTTACAAGAATTGGAAAAATCACTTGGCGTATAAACTTTTATTTGATGATAAGGTTGCTAAAGATTTAAAAAATATTGATAAACATTGTCAAAAAAAGATTCTAGAAGCAATTAAAACTAAACTTTTAAAAAACCCTTATATCGGTAAAAAACTAGTAGGAGATTTATCTTCATATTATCGCTATAGAGTAAATGATTATAGAGTTGTATATGAGATATTAGAAAATGAAGTTATCTTAGTTATTATCAAAATTAAGCACCGTAAAGAAGTTTATAAATAAAAGAGTGCAAAACTAAACAAAACCTTTTTGTTTATATCTTTTTAACATACTCTCATTACCAGTAATTCCACCACTATGTATATATATTATCTCTTCATCTGTTTGTTCAAGTAAAGCTTTCCACATAGCAGGTGCATATAGCAAATCAAACTCAATTCTTGTATTTAATAGTTTTTTTTGTATTTCTAAAAATTCAGGATATGGTTTTGCAAAGTGATATTTTTTCTTTGGTTCTAAGATAATTAAGTTATCTGGAATTTTATGAAGTGCATTCATTTGTTTCTTTAAATAAGCTACATCTCCAACACAAGGTGTTGTATACACTTTATAATCTGGTAAAGACAAAGCTAAATACAAAGCTGTTGTTCCTGTTCCTGAAGGAGTAGCAAGTGATTTACAATTTAGATTTTCTTTTTTAATCTCTTTTGCTAAAACTTCTAAGCCTTCCTGCGCTTCAAGTACAGCACCACCTTGATCGATTATGAAAGTTTTATCTTCTAAATTTATTCTAAGTGAGGCTATATAATCTTTATAAAGCTCATTTTTTATTTCAAAATGTTGCATACCAAGTCTTATGGAATGAAAATAATTACCACAATTATCATTTTTTTGTGTTTGAGTGATTAATTTTGAGTAATAAACAAATTCCCAACCTTTATCTTTACACATCGCAGCAATTGCAAGCATTGCATTTGATTGTGTTCCTCCATATGAGATAATTTTATTTAATTTATTTGAGGGGGTTTGTAAAAGAGTATAAAGTTTTCTGTATTTATTTCCTGCAAGATATTTATCTACTAAATCATCTCGTTTTACATAAAAACTCCTAGAATCTAAAATAATTTTAGATATAGGAGAATTTTGTATAGTAATCAAAGTATTATTTAATTGTTGCTTTTTTCTCTAATTCTTTCATTTTATCTAACATTACAGACTTAGCTTTATCAAGTCTAAGACGATTATTAATAGTAGCTTTTGCTTCTGTAAATTTAATTTGTTTATCATTTTTAGCTTCTAATAAAATGATATGGTAACCAAATTGCGTTTTTACAGGCTCTGATACTGTTCCAGGATTCATACTAAATGCTTTTTCACTAAACTCTGGAACCATCTCTCTTGGAGAAAAAGTTGGAAGTTTACCACCCTCCATTCCACTTGGTCCTATTGATTTTTCTTTTGCTAGTTCAGCAAACTTATTGATAAGTGCCTCTCCATTTAAACCTTTAAACTTTTTAGCAATTGTTTTAGCTTCTGATTCTGATTCAACTAAAATATGACGAGCGTCAGCAGTTTTAGAATTAAATTCTTCTTTATTATTATCGTAATATTCTTTCATTTCTATATTAGAAATAGCAATTTTGTCAACTTCTCTTTTTTGCCACAACTGAATAGCTATCTCTTTTTTAATTCTTTTTGAAACTTCTTCAAATTTATTTTTAAAATCTTGTAATTTTAATATGCCAGATTTTTCAGCATCATCATAAACTAACTCTTTAGCAACCAACTGTTCTAAAACTTGTTTTCTAAATTCAACTTGTTTTTCAGCTGGAACTTGATTAAATCTACCTTGAGTAGCTGTCATCAGTTCTCTCTCAACATCCTGTTGAGTAATAGATGTTCCATTGACTGTTACAAGTATTTGAGCCACTGAAATAGTAGATAATAGAGCTAAAGATGTTACTAGTTTTGTTACTGTTTTCATTAATTTTCCTTAATTGTAGGAGAAGATTTTAGTAATTTTATACTAATGATTATTAAACAGCGTGTAGAATTACACCCATGAAAAAAGCTACTAAAAAAGAAATCCAACTAATTCATCAACTCTTTATTGATAAGTATAGTGATGCAGTAAGTGAATTAAAATATACAAATGCTTATGAATTAGTAATTGCTGTTGCATTATCTGCTCAATGTACAGATAAAAGGGTAAACATTTTAACACCTGCTTTATTTAAAAAATATCCTAGCCCCCAATTATTAGCAATAGCAAATTTAGATGATGTAAAATCTCTTATAAACAGTTGTTCTTTTTTTAATAATAAAGCAAAAAATATAGTTTCTATGGCAAAAAGAGTTATAGAAGTATATGATGGTGAAATACCTATGAGTGAAAAAGAGCTAATCACCTTAGCTGGTGTTGGACAAAAAACTGCAAATGTTGTGATGATAGAGTATACTGGTGCAAACCTTATGGCTGTAGATACACATGTTTTTAGAGTCTCTCATCGACTTGGTTTAAGTGATGACAAAACTGCTACTAAAACAGAAGCCACTCTTGTTAAAAAATTTAAAACAAATCTTCATGCACTTCATCAAGGAATGGTTCTTTTTGGTCGTTATATCTGTAAGGCAAAAAATCCAAAATGTGATGAGTGTTTTTTAACTGAGTTTTGTAAAACAACACAAAGTTTTAAGGTATAAAAAAAGTGGCTTACTATTTGCTTTATGAGTTTTATGATTAAATATATACTACTTATCTCTAGCTTATTTCTCCTTAGTGCTTGTGTAAATAAACATGGTATATCATTACAATACTATAGTGACTGCCAAGAGTATTATGATTTACAAGGTTACTACCATAAAGATTGTGGAGAAGATGATATAGTCACTTATAAAAGAATAAAAGAAGAGGGTAAAAAAGCTATAGATTATGTTGTTGGAGAAGAGGAAAAACCAAAAGGTAATGTTTGGTAAAAGTATCTTTTTATTTAGAACTATCGAATTAAAGTCCTATAAAATAAAAAGTACAAAGTAGTTCAAGGCAGTTTATTGAAGATTAAAACCTTATAAATTAAAATTGCAAAATATTTCTAGGCAGTTTTTTTTAATATGGCTGAAGCCAATTAAAAAAAACTAACGACGAAAGATGAAGTGATTGAACCCTCTGAACAATTACCATACTCTCAGAGAATTTTAAAAAGGTAAGATTGTGCAAAACTTTTTTTGAATCTTAGCCATAGCTAAGGTGATGAAATTTTTTGTGCAAGATTATTTTTTTAAAACTCTCCCGAAGGGCTAAAAAAAGAGATAAACTCTTACTTCGTTAAACTCACTTGTGCCCAAGGGGCATAGCAAAAGCTACTAGTAGCTCCTGCGTAACTTCGCCTCATAATAGCTCATCTCTTTTTAGCTGAGAGTATGGTAATTGTTCAGAGGGTTCAATTTTTTACTTTATAGCTATGAATGTTGCGAAATTTGCCCATCGGAATACTACTTCACAGTGTGAAAACCCACAATTTCTAGCCATTTTAATATTTTCATCTTCACTATATGGAACAAGAACATTCTCTAAAGCTTCTCTTTTTTGCATTATTTCATACTCAGAATAACCCTGCTCTTTTTTAAAATCATAATAACACTCTATTAAATCTTTATTTAATTTTGAATGATGAGAGATAACTTTTTCACTAAATATAAAAATAGCATCTTTTTTTAATGATATTGCTATCTTTTTAACTAACTCTTCCCGAACAAGTGGACGAATAAATTGCAAAGTATAATTACTTACAAAAACATCAGCTTGTTTATAGCTATATTTTAATATATCTGCATTTTTAAGCTCTAAATTTGCTCCAAATGCTTCACATTTTTTTCTAGCTTGTTCAAGCATTGCTTCTGAATTATCAAGTCCAATTAAACTTGCTTTTACTTTTAATTTTTTACTTATATTTATAAGAAGTGAAGCTGTTGAACAACCTAAATCATAAGCAATTCCACCATTTTCCAATTGTTTTATTGCGAAAAACTCCGTTATTTTTTGTGATTCTATATAAAATGGCACACTTCTTGAGAGCATATCGTCAAAGACGGCAGCCACCTCCTCATCGAACTCAAACTGTTTTTTTATTGGTTTTGTAAATACTTTATCATTCATTTTTTAAATTCCTAGCTTGCAATTTTAGCAAAAATAGCATAATATATGGGAAAACAATTAACTATTTTCTTGGATTTTATATGACAATTAAGCAAAAGTTATTTATATTAACTATACTTCCTACATTTGCATTGCTATTTTTTAGTATAAGTCATATCACAGATAAATATAGAATATATAATGCACAAGAGACATTATTGATGTCATCTACATTTATAAATAATAGTGCGAATATACTATATGAACTTCAATTAGAAAGAGGAGTGAGTAGTAGCTATTTAAATACTTCTATCAAAAATAATGAATATTTTAAAAATCTACTTCTTAAACAACAAAAAGTAACTAATGCAGCAATAAATAAATTTAATTTTTTTTTACAACAATTAAATAAAAAAAATATAATTATTGCAAATAATGATTTTATAAATAGATTAAGTATTTCACTAAAATCATTAATAGAAATTAGAAAAACTATATCTAAAAGCACTATCACTTCAAAAAAAAGTTTTAATTTATTTTCACATATTAACTTTCAACTTTTAGATCTTGTAGAGAGTATAAGATACTATTCAGATAATGAAAAAACACAAAGTAATATTTTAATTCTAAAAAAACTCCTTGTTTATCAAGAACATAATGCAAGAGAAAGGGAGTTTCTTTTACAAATAAATGAACAATTATTATCACCTGAAAATTTAGAAAAACTAACTAATGCGTGGAAACTTCAAAGTGATACATACTCTAGTATAAAAACTCTTTTGCATAACCAAATCATCAATGAAAGAATAGATAAGGTTGATGCAAAATACAGTTACAAATATATAAAAGAAACAAGAAAACTTATTACTAATTCTGTAAATAAAAACTTATCTATAGATAGTGAAAAATGGTTGAGCATGACAACTAATAGAATTAGTGATTATCATACCTTAAGAGAGTATATTTTCTCACAAATTGAATCAGATATTAAAAAAAGAGATAAAATATTATATAACTCTTTTATATACCAAATATTTTTTACATCTATTGCTTTATTCTCTTTACTTTTTGGGACCATGATTATCTCAAAAAGTATTGATAAATCATTAAAAAAATTAGATACTGGTATGGATAATTTTTTTAGTTTTTTGAACTTTAAAAGTGATGCACCTCAAAATATAAATATAATATCCAATGATGAGCTAGGAATAATATCTAATAAAATAAATACTCAAATACTTTATATACAAAAAAGATTAGAAAATGATAAAAAATTTATAAATGAAACAACACAAATAGTAACTATGATGAAAGATGGTAATTTTTCTAAAAAATCTTATTTTGAACCAAGTAATCCAAATCTTAAAAAATTAAAACTTGTTTTTGATGAACTTATCAAATTTATATCTAATAAAATAGCAGAGCAAACACTATCTTTGGAAAAAAAAGTTTATAAACAAACTATAAAACTTGAAAGACAAATTGTAAAAATTACAGATGCTAGAGATGCAGCTATCAAAGCTGAAATGACAAAAGATGAATTTTTAGCGAATATGTCACATGAGATTAGAACACCTCTAAATGCTATATTGGGCTTTGTAACTATATTAAATAAAAATATAAATAATAAAAAACATTTAGATTATTTAAGAATTATTGACTCAAGCGGAAAGTCACTTCTTGCTATTATAAATGATATCTTAGACTTTTCTAAAATTAAAAGTGGCAAACTAACAATTACAAATTATAATATCAATCCATTAAAAGAGTTTGGCGATACTACACAACTTTTTGCTTCAAAAGCTTATGAAAAACATATATCATATGCAGTTTATATCAATCCAAATTTACCAAATATAATTAGCATTGACGATACAAGAGTTAAACAAGTATTATCAAATCTACTTAGTAATGCTATAAAGTTTACTCCCCGAGATGGTACTATAAAAGTTAAAATTTATACTAAAAATAATTTACTTGTAGTATCTGTGCAAGATAGTGGAATTGGTATACCGAGGCAGAGTCAAAAAAATATTTTTAATGCTTTTTCACAAGCAGATAGTTCTACTACTAAAAAATATGGTGGAACAGGCTTAGGTTTATCTATATCATCTTTAATCGCTAAATTAATGAATGGAGCATTAACTCTTTCTTCTAAAGAAGGTATTGGTTCAATTTTTACACTTAAAATTCCAATAAATATTATCGATAACTCAGCTCAACATTTAATTAGTAAAATTAAAATATCTCAATACAAATTTGCTCTTTTAAATATTAATAATGAAAGTAATATATTTATAAAACTAATAAAAAAATATCTTAATGATTTTGGAATTACTGATATAGTTGAACTAGGTAGTTTTTCAAAAGATGGATATGATATATTATTTTTCTTACCTGATGACTCTTATAATGAAGAAATTGTATTATCAAAAAACATTAAAGCAATTGCTATGCTTAAATCAGATATAATCTCTTTAGCTGATTTTCCACATATAACATCACTTTATGCACCTTTTACACCTCTTGCTATTGTTCAAGCATTAAATAATATAACAGATGAGGATATACAAAAAACTTCTAAAATTAAAACAGAAGAGTTAGAAAAAGTGAAGTTTACTGGTAATATTTTAATTGCTGAAGACAATAAAACAAATCAGTTACTTATAGGCCTTATAATGGATGATTATGGCATCAACTATAAAATAGCAAAAAATGGAAAAGTAGCTGTTGAAATGTTTCAAAATGGAAAATTTGATTTAGTTTTAATGGATGAAAACATGCCTGAACTCAATGGACTTGGTGCGATGAAACAGATAAAAGAGTATGAAGCCAAAAATAATTTAGAATGTACTCCAATAGTTGCACTAACAGCAAATGCGATGATAACAGATGTAAAAATGTTTTTAGATGCAGGTATGGATGGTTTTATTGCAAAGCCAATTGATTCTAAATTACTTGAAGCAGAATTAAATAAATTTTTAAAAAAGGTATAACAGTGGAATTTGAGACATCTACATTAATGATGATATTTTTTATCATTATATTAACGGTAAGCTTATGGAAAATATATGCTTTTTTGCCAAATGAACAATTAGCTGACGATGATAAAACAAAAGAATCTCAAGAGGAGTTAACAAATTTAGTATTGAATGTTATTAAAAATAGTAGCGGTAAATTATCATTAAATGAGTTATTTCAAAAAATAAAAAGTGATGAAAAGTTTGATGAGAAACACTACTGGAGGTTTAATCCAAATAGATTAAATCAACTACTAAACAACTACTATATAAAACATCCGCATATTAATAATATTGCAGATATTCATAAAGAGATAGCTTAGTTCCTATCTTTTGCATTTAAATCTGAGTAAGCAACTTCAACTCTTTGTACAAGAGTTTTTTGCCCATCTCTTAACCATTTTCTAGGGTCATAGTATTTTTTATTTGGTTTATCATCACCATCTGGATTACCAATTTGACCCTGCAGATAATCTTTATGTTTTTCATAATAATCTTTTACACCAATCCAAGTAGCCCATTGAGTATCAGTATCTATATTCATTTTAATAACACCATAATCAATTGCCTCTGCTATCTCACTTGGCTCACTTCCTGATCCACCATGAAAAACAAAGTTTACAGGCTTTTCTTTAGTATTGAATTTTTCTTGAATATATTTTTGTGAATTATCTAAAATCTTTGGAGTAAGTTGAACATTTCCTGGTTTATATACACCATGAACATTTCCAAATGAAGCGGCAATTGTAAAGTGAGGTGACACTTTACTTAACTGCTCATATGCGTAAGCTACCTCCTCTGGTTGAGTATAAAGAAGTGAGTTGTCAATATTTGTATTATCAACACCATCTTCTTCTCCACCAGTTACACCAAGTTCTATTTCTATACTCATACCTATTTTACTCATTCTCTCTAAGTAAGCTTTACATGTAGCAATATTTTCTTCTAAAGGTTCTTCAGATAGATCTAACATATGAGAAGAGTACAAAGGTCTACCTTGAGCTTTGAAGTAATTATCTCCAGCATCTAAAAGTGCATCAATCCAAGGTAATAATTTTTTAGCAGCATGGTCAGTATGTAGTACAACTGCAACTCCATAAGCTTCTGCCATCATATGAATATGAATCGCACCTGAAACTGCTCCAAGGATTGCAGACTTTTCATCTTTATTACTTAGCCCTTTACCTGCATAATAAGAAGCTCCACCATTACTAAACTGTATAATTACAGGAGAATTCACTTTAGCTGCTGATTCTAAAATAGCATTTACAGAATCAGTCCCTACAACATTTATAGCAGGAATAGCAAACTTATTTTCTTTTGCATAATCATAAACTTTTTGTAAATCTTCACCAAATATCACACCTGGTTTTACAATATCTAAAATACCCATTTTTAAACTCTTTATGTAAAATTATTTTGCCTTATTATAATATAGGCTTTATTTAAACTAACTTTCATAATTGCAATAAGTAAGAGAACATAAATAATTTCATATCTAATGAGAAGATAAATTATAAAATACAAGGCAAAAGTTTGCAGGAGCTACTGGTAGCTTCAAAAAATTTTAACGAAGTAGTTTATGATTTATCTTCTCACCCTTTGGGCAATGGTTAAAAAATTCATC
>JAFLJV010000107.1 GCA_022712845.1 Sulfurimonas sp.
ATATAAATATATTGACTACTCAACCGTAACGCCGAAAAAGTATATTGATGCTGCAATTGAATTTGTTCAGTTTGCAGATAGTGACAGTATGAAAACTATAATATTAAACGGATTAAAAAAATAGACATGATAGATAAAACCATAAAATATTTAGGAGTTTTTACAGCTTTTATCTTAGGTATATTGATTTTATTAGTTGTTTATGATGCAACTGCGAGATATCTTTTCTCAACAGGCTCAATTGCACTTCAGGAGCTTGAATGGCATCTTTTTGATGTTGTGATTCTTTTTGGAATAGCATATACTTTAAGAGAAAAAGCACATGTTAGAGTTGATATTTTTTATGCATCGTTTAGTGATAAAACAAAAGCTTTTATAAATATAATCTCTTCACTATTTTTTATTTTACCGCTCTCCCTTTTGATTATATATATCAGTATAGATTTTGTAGCTCTTAGCTTTTTTCAAAATGAAACATCTTCAAATCCTGGTGGTTTGGAATATCGATACATAGTTAAATCACTTATGCCATTAGCTTTTGTATTTTTATCACTTCAAGCCATTAAAGATGCAAAAGTAGATTTTAATATATGGAGAGCTTTATGATAGCTCTTTTTATGTTTGTTGTAGCACTAGCATTGCTTTTAGTTGGTATCCCAGTTGCATTTGTTTTTGGAACTGTAGCTATTGCTTTTGCCTTTTTTATACCTGAACTTGGTTTTGAAATTTTTTCTGTTTTACCTTTTAGGATTTATGGAATCATGTCAAATACCACCTTAATGGCAGTACCTCTTTTTATAACAATGGGTTTAGTGTTAGAAAAATCACAAATGGCAGAGAGACTTTTAATCTCTATGAGTGCTCTTTTTCGTGATATGAGAGGTGGACTAGCTGTAAGTGTTGTTTTAGTTGGTGCATTACTTGCAGCTTCAACAGGAATAGTATCAGCTTCTGTTGTAATGATGAGTGTTATAGCACTTCCACTTATGTTAAAAGCTGGTTATGACAAAGGATTAGCATCTGGAACAGTTGCAGCAAGTGGAACTCTTGGGCAAATAATACCACCATCTATAATACTAATCATCCTAGGTGATGTTATGAGTGTGAGTGTTGGTGACTTGTTTAAAGGTGCACTTTTACCTGGACTTGTTCTAGTTGGTCTCTATATTATATATATACTTATTCGCTCATATCTAAACCCAAGTGTCGCTCCTATTGCAAAAGATATTAAAAAAGTTCCCCTAAAAGAGATTTTAATATCTATAGTTCCAGTACTTCTTCTAATGGTATCTGTTTTAGGAAGTATATTTATGGGAATAGCATCACCTACTGAATCAGCTGCATTTGGTGTTGTTGGAGCTATCCTTTTATCTATTTCAAATAAGTCATTAAATTTTAATATGATAAAGTATGCCTCACTTGAGAGTGTAAAACTTAGTGGAATGATTTTTATGATTCTCATAGGTGCTACAGCTTTTTCTCTTGTTTTTAATGAACTTGGTGGAACAGATATGATAGTGGAATTCTTCTCACAAGATATAGGAGATGTTTGGATATTTATAGCTATAGCAATGTTAAGTATTTTTATACTTGGTTTTTTTATAGACTTTATAGAGATATCTTTTATCATAGTTCCTATACTTGTCCCTGTAATGAATGCTTTTGGAATAGACCCTATATGGTTTGCAGTCTTAATAGCTCTAAATCTTCAAGCCTCCTTTTTAACCCCACCTTTTGGTCTCTCACTTTTCTTCTTAAAAGGGGCAGCAGGAGACACTATAAAAACATTAGAAATATACAAAGGAATTATCCCTTTTATCTTTTTACAACTCTTAGGACTTGGTTTAGTTATAATGTTTCCAGACTTGGTTTTTGCGTTTTTATAGTTAATTTTGTAAGTGAAAGTAATTTCATTTGAGATAAAAATTCTAGGAGAGTTGTATGCAAGATATTTTATACGCACCATGGCGAGATGAGTATGTTACAAACAAAAAAATAGATGGTTGTGTGTTTTGTCATATTAGTACTCATGCAGAAGATGACAGTGATTTACATGTGCTTTATAGAGATGAGTTTTGTTTTATCGTTATGAATAAGTATCCATATACTCCTGGTCATTTTATGATTATCCCTCACTTTCATACTGATAAATTAGAAGAGTTGGATACTAAAGTGTGGCTTCATATTAGTGCATTAGCTCAAAAGAGTGTAAAACTCTTAAAAGAGGGTTTTAATGCTCAGGGTGTAAATATTGGGATGAATCTGGGAAAGGCTGGTGGAGCAGGGATAGCTGAACATATTCATATGCATCTTGTTCCTAGATGGGAGAGAGATACAAACTTTATCACTTCAATAGCACAAACAAGGGTTTATTCAACTGATTTTGAGAAAGTATATAACAAGATTAAAAGTTTGATTCCAAAGTATCTTTAAGTGATTAGATTTTTAGTTCTATTTTTATTGTTTTTTACTTTTTTACATTCAAAAGAATATCCTGTTGTATTTTCAAAGATGGGAACACCATTATATAAATCTATAGAGCCAATCAAAAATATATCTTATATCAAAGAGATAGAAAAAAGCTCACTTGAGTACCTAAGTGAGGCAAGTGAGACTTTAGAGTATGGTTATAAAGTTGATGGTAAAAATGTTGAAGTAAATCCAAAAAAGTATCTACTGAAATTAAGAAAGCTTCAAAAAAAGTATGATTATGTTTTACACCTTCTACACAAAGAGATAAATAACTCTATAAATAAAAAAGATTATGATTTATTTGTAAAACTAACAAACTATCAACTTGATGGGTTGCTTAAGGGTAGGGGATTACTTGAAAAATCTATAAACTTTTATGAAAAAAACAAAACTAAAAATAAAAGTAAACTACTAGAAGAAAAAATAGCATTTCAAAAAGATTTACAAAGCACACAAGAATTTTTCAATGTGGTACATAGACTTACATTTGATCCATCTAAACAAGAAGCATTTTCAAAAAGATCTGTAAACATAACATCGAGACAAGTTGGAGATACAGTAATAATAGGTTTAGAAAATAAAAATCCACATAGTGTAACTATAAAACTAAATCCAAAATATAATAATATAAAGTATGATAAAAATGTACCAACCCTCGTAGTTTTAAAAGCAAAAACAAAAAAAGAGTATATAAGACTAGGTATAAAAAGTGGTGGTTCATCATACAGTTATAGTTATACCTGGATTATAGGCTCTGTTGACGCTGTTCATGATGATAGTTATCTTTATAGATTACCATATAAAGTTGGAACTACACATGTGGTTTCTCAAGGGTATAATGGTAAGTTTACACATAAAGGGCATAGTCAGTATGCTATAGATTTTGCTATGGATATAGGTACACCTTTATGTGCTGTTCGTAGTGGAGTTATAGTTAAAACAAAATCAGATTCCAATAAGCGTGGAGATACAAAAGAGTTTGCGAAGTATGGTAATTACATAACCATAGAACATGATGATGGAACACTTGCAACATACTATCACTTAAAGCGAAATGGAGTGGGTGTTGTAGTTGGTCAAAGTGTGGATAGAGGGCAAATTATAGGTTATTCAGGTAATACTGGATTCTCAAGAGGTCCACATCTGCATTTTGCAGTTTTTAAGCCAAGTAGTTCAAGCAAAACCAAATCTCTGCCAATAAAATTCATAACAACAAACGGTGTTATAAGTAGTCCAAAAAAGGGTACTTATTATAGAGCTAAATAGATAAAGTGAGTTATTTTTTCTTAGATTTTAGTACGAAGTAAAATATTCCAGCTATTACTACAAATATGATAATTCTAAATGTAAGCGTAGTTAAGTCTGATGTATCATTCATGGGTTTTATACTTTTTGTGATTTTATAAAGAGTGGATGGGGATATAGGATTCGAACCTATGAATGCTAGCACCAAAAGCTAGTGCCTTACCACTTGGCGAATCCCCATCATTAATAGTTGTAAAAATTGGTTGCGGAAGCAAGATTTGAACTTGCGACCTTCGGGTTATGAGCCCGACGAGCTACCGAACTGCTCTATTCCGCGGTGTTTCTAACGTATCTCTATGTTAGTGAGGCGGAATTATATATCAATTGTTTTTATTTGTCAAGGATTTTTTTATTAAATATATAATTTTTTTTTGAACTAAAATTAATCAACTTTTTTATATAATTCGCATAACTAAAATAAAGAAGAGTTTATAATGCCTATACAAAGAGTACTTGAAGCTATTGATGAGATTAAAAAAGGAAATATGGTCATAATGATTGACGATGAAGATAGAGAAAATGAAGGTGATTTAGTTTATGCATCCGCTTTTTCAACTCCAAAACATGTCAATTTTATGGCTACACATGCAAGAGGTTTAATTTGTGTTGCTATTAGTAAGCCTATCGCTGCAAGATTGGATTTAAATCCTATGGTTAGCTCAAATACTTCCTCTTATGAAACAGCGTTTACTGTATCTGTCGATGCTAAAGATGCTTTAACTGGTATATCTGCTAAAGAGAGAGATGATACTATTAAAATTTTAGCAAATCCAATTAGTCATTCTGATGATTTAGTAAAGCCAGGTCATATCTTTCCTCTTATAGCTAAAGATGGTGGTACACTTGTTAGAACAGGTCATACGGAGGGTTCAGTTGACTTATGTCGTTTAGCAGGTCTTAGTGAATCATCAGTTATTTGTGAAATCATAAAAGAAGATGGTGAAATGGCAAGGCGTGATGATTTAGATATCTTTGGAGAGATTCATAATTTAAAAACAGTTTTTATTTCTGATATAGTTGAATATCGTTTAGCAAATGAGAGATTAGTACATGAAACTCATCAAGAAGAGGTAGAATTTTTTGGAATAAAAGTGAAAAAATACACTTTTTGTGATCATGATAAGGTAGAACATACTGCTATTGTATTTCATAGTGCTACTTCTATGGCAAATGTAAGAGTGCATAATGTTGTTCCAGATATAGATCTGCTTTTAAATCAAAAAAAATATAATAATCTTATCAATTCCATAGAGTATTTAAAACAAAATAGTGGTATTTTAGTATTTATAAATAAAACAAACCATCAAGATAATGCGCACATGAAAGAGATAGGAACTGGTGCTCAAATATTAAAATCTTTAGGAGTGTCTAAAATGAATCTTTTAACATCCATGAAACAAGCTGAATTTGTTGGACTTGTTGGATTTGGATTAGAGATAAATGAGGTCATAACTATATAAACTTATGTTTAAATTTTTTCTTTTTCTTTTATCATTAACTCTTTGTGTGGATGCTAAAATGCTTTCTCGCACACAGGTGATAATGTCAACATTTATAACTATATCTGCACATGAAGAGGATAAACGCTATATAGAAGATGGTTTTACAATTATCAAAAATGTAGAAATATCCTTATCTTCATATAATCCAAAAGCTAAAGTTTTTTTGTTAAATCAAGATTTACAAGTAGAGTTAGATGAGTATACATATGAAGCTCTAAAACTAGCTCAAAAATACTATAAACAAAGTGATGGTTACTTTGATATTACAATTGGCTCTATCACAAAAGATTTGTATAAATTTGGTGAAGATGAGATAGTAGCGACTGAAAAAGAGTTACAAAGTGCTAAAGTGGATTTTTTAGCTTTGAGTTTTGATAAAAAAAGAGCATTTATAAAAAATGGCATCAAAATTGACTTAGGTGGAATGGGTAAAGGATTTGGTGTTGATAGAGTAGCGGAGTACTTTTTAGAAAGAGATGTTAAAGATGCTACAATAGCTGCAAGTGGAGATATTCGATGCTTAGGAGTGTGTAATATAGATGTACAAAACCCATTTGATGATGATATATTAGTGTCATTTGAGAGTTCCAAAGAAAATTTAGGTATTTCAACTAGTGGAAACTATAATAGATATATAGACTCAGTTAAAAATAATCATCTAATAAATCCAAAATTAAAAAAATCTCAAGATAAATTTATTTCTGTTACTCTCATAGGAGAGATATCTAGTTCTGATTTGGATGCTTATGCAACAGCAGTAAGTATTATGCCTAAAGATAAAGCATATGAGTTTTTAGAGCGTATTGGTGTTGCTTATATAGTTTTACAAAGTGATAAAGAACTTGTTATAAGTAAAAATATATCTAAGTTTACAAATAATTTAGTCATAAGTGATGCTGTAAAAAAGCAACCAAGATATATATATTATAAAAATTAAAAATAGAAAAAAAGATAATAACTTCACATAAGCAAAAAATTCAAAACCACTTACAATCAAAATAGGTGTAAATATTTCAAGGATAGCTGTTATAAAAGTTGCATATATCAGAATTAATATAGCTTTTTTATATCTATGGTTAGTAAAAACTATGAAATGAAGAAGAACCATAGAGATAAGACCAAAAACAAATATATGTGGTAAAACAATTCTTAGTATTCCTAAAGGGCTTTGTGCAGGAATAAATTTTTCTTCATTCCCGAGGTAGTACTCTAAAACAGAAATGAAACTAAAACCAATTTTATGCTCAAAAAGTATAATGGCACTACTAACTAGTAAAAGTGTAAAAAGAAGATAGTAAAGTATGGAGAGTTTATATGCTTTTTGCATTTAGTTTCCAAAATGAGTAAAAAATCATATAGATAGCTACTATATGCCACAAAAAAAATGTAATTATGTATAAAAGTACAAAAGATGCTGATGTATAAAAAGCTAAAGGCAAGAAGATTAAAGAAAGTAAAGCACTTATCATTAGTAAGTTTGTTAAAATATTTCTACTTCTATTTGCAACTCTTATAAAAACAGCATTCAGAGTTAGTAATATCATCATAATAAAAAAAATTTGAGTATGCCAAAACTCTAAAAAAGCAGCTTCATTCATTGGATCTATGTACTCTTCTTCGTTTCCAAGGAGCGTTGTAGTTACACTATCTATTGATATACCAAAGTTGGAGTTCATAACTAACATATCTGAGATTAAATAGAGAAGCATAAAAATTAAAAAGCCTTTTAATATAAGGCTCATAGCTTTATCATTTTGAATATTATTAATAAGTGTAAATTTCACTATTTACCTTTTAAAATCTCTTTATAAATTGCAAAAGCTACTCTTGAACCATCAACTATACTTCTAGCACTCATTGTTGCCCCTGTAATTGTTGGTATATCTTTTGAAACTCTTAACATTTTGCTAGTAGGTATCTTATCAAATTGTTTCATCCAAGTTGTTGAAGGGATATATTCTGCTGGTTCGTTAAAGGCAATAATTTCTATACTTTTTAAGATAGAGTCTGTAGATATAGCATAAAGTATAACGGCAGTTTTAGTGCGAACTTTTCTTTTTACTAAAATACCATATCCCAAAACTTTATTATTTTTTGTAGCTTTAAAAATTCTATAAATTTTAGTTTTTAGTTTAGTTTTTGAATTTTTTTGAATTATTTGAATTTGAGACTTTTTTAACAATATATTCTTTTTACTAACTTCAATATCATTCCCAAAATTTTGTTTCATTACATCTATAGGAGAAATAAGCATTTTAGCATTAAGCGACAGTGTTGCTAAAAAGATAAATAGGATAAATTGTTTCATATTTTGATTCTTTAATTTTTTTTTTGATTGTATAAAATAATTATTCTTTTGTCAATATATTTACCAATAATACAGGGTTTTACAACAGGAGAGAAGCAAAACCCATATTTAAAACAGGAAGAAAATATTTTTAAAAGATAAATCCCATAGAAAGACTAAAAATATCTGTTTCATCTTCATTTGAAGCTTTAGAATTATCTTTTTGCATTGCATAATCAGCTTTAAGTACAACTTGCTCATGAGGAAAATAGTTTATACCAAAAGTAATAGTATCTGTAGAATCCACAGAAGCTCCACCTGTCACTTCATCTTGAGCAGAAACTGTTTCATACTGAAGGAAAATAGGCATTTTATATTGAGATTTTGTTAATGATAATACATCATAACCAAAGTTGATAAAACCACCTTTTGCTTTTTCTGGTTCACCTATGATAGTTTTAGAACGATTAGTTTGAGTATAAACACCATAAGTTCTAAATGCATTTAAATTATAATCAAAATGCACATCAGCCATTACCAATGCTGAATCTACATAAGTAGAAGCACCTAAAAGTAAGCCTTTCACACCAGTATAATCAACTCTTCCCACAACAGCTAACCCTAGTCTTTCATCACTTCCAGCTCTAAAAGAACCAAGACGACTATCTCTTAACCAGTCATTACCCTCTCCAACTCCTCTGTTTAATTGTAGAGCAGAAAAAGCACCAATATGGTATGATAAATCATCTGTAATTTGACCATAAGCCATTAAACCATTTTCATGCCAAGTAGATGGGATAAGTTTTTTAGATGTATTAGGTCTTTGAACAGTTGTAAAGAGTGTTGGCTCATGTTTTTCATTTATAAGACCCATTGGCACTAACATATTACCAACTCTAATATTGAAGTTTTCATTAAATAAAAAGTCAAGGTACATAAACTCAACAATTACATAGCCATCACCAGTAGCACCCTCTTTTGCACCACCATGTTCAAATTCTAATTCAACATTTAAGATGATGTCATCAGTAAATTTATAACCAATATATGAAATAAATCTATATACATCTATATTGTCAGAATTTGTATCACTCTCATTTGATTTATGGTAATAATCTATTTTTCCATAACCACCAATACTTAGGGGAGAGCTAGAGTAGTATACTTTAGATGCAGCTGAACCCATACCACTATGTGATTGAGTTGTATCAACTGCATTATAATTAAAGCCAGATTGTAAATTACTAGTTTCATCTATCAAAGACTGAGTTTGTTCTTCTTGATTTTGAACTTGTTTTTGAAGTAGTTCTATTTGCTTTTTAAGTTCTGCAATATCAGAAGCTATATCTGCATTTGCACAAGTTGCAAGTGTTAAAACTGTTGCAATACTTAAAGTAAATTTATTTTTTAAAAGTTGCATTTTTAATTCCTTTTATATATAAATGATTATGATATTCGCTATCAATATCGTTTATATACAAGAATTGTAGTGTTTATTACCTTAAATGATTATTAAAACGATAATTATTATCAATAAGGGCAAAAGATTAACTATCTTTAATATATGAAATTAAATAAATTAGTTATAATTAAATAAAAAATAAATGAAGTAAAAATGAGAGAAAAATTTAATAGAATTGAAGATGCACAAGAAGTAAATATAGAAGTTTATCTTGATGCTAAAGAGTATCAAGAATCAAACCCATGGATATTTAGTGTTTTTATAAAATATGATGCATATAATGAAGCTAATGATGGTTTAGATAATTTTTTTGAGACAAAAGAGTCTCTTATAATTTCACTAGAACATGAAATACAAGCAAAGTATGTTGGAAATAGATTAGTAGGAGATTGGAGTGAGATATATTTTTATGCTTCTGATTCAAAAAATCTAGATGTTATAACAGCAAAAATATTAAAACCAGCAGGTTATATATATGAAAGCAATGTAGCAAGAGATAAAGACTGGGATTTTTTTGATCATAATATTTTTCCAACTGATCTAGAGTTGGCTCTTATGCAAAGTGCAAAGATAGTTGAACTTTTAGAAGAGGAGGGTGATGATATTTCAATTTCAAGAGAAGTGGAACATTATGCTTCTTTTGAAACATCAAGTCAAAAAGATAGATTTATAGATAAAGCAACGCATGCTGGTTTTAAATTTAAAGATGATATTAGTAGTGAAGAGTTCGACAATGGAGTGGCTTTAATAAAAGAACATAATGTTACAATAAATGAATTGCATAAAGTTATAGCTAAACTTATGTTGCTAATTAAAGAAGAGTGTGGTGATTATGAGCTTTGGAGTACGATAATTCAAGATAACAATGTGATGGAAAGCTAATTATGAATACAACACTTATTATTGGAGCTGGAGGAGTTGGTCGTGTAGTTGTGCATAAGTGTGTACAAAATATAGATGTATTTGGTAAGATAGTACTTGCTAGTAGAAGTATAGGTAGATGTGAAATTATTAAGAGTGATTTACCTGATGCTGATATAGAGATAACTACAGTTGATGCAGATATAACAGATGAAGTTATTAAACTAATAGAATCCTCTCAAGCTGACATAGTGATAAATGTAGCTCTTCCTTATCAAGATTTAACTATTATGGATGCTTGTATCGAAACAAAAACACCGTACCTTGATACTGCAAACTATGAACATCCTGATGTTGCAAAATTTGAATACAAACTTCAATGGGCAAGAGATGAAAAGTTTAAAAAAGCTGGAATTATGGGACTACTTGGAAGTGGTTTTGATCCAGGAGCAACAAATGTATTTTGTGCATATGCACAAAAACACTACTTTGATGAGATTCACTATATAGATATACTTGATTGTAATGCAGGAGATCATGGTTATGCTTTTGCTACAAACTTTAACCCTGAGATAAACCTTCGTGAAGTCTCTGCAAATGGAAGGTACTGGGAAAATGGTAAGTGGATAGAGACTAAACCGATGGAGATTAAGAAAGTTTGGGATTACCCTGAAATTGGCGAAAAAGATTCATATTTACTTTATCATGAAGAGATGGAATCTTTAGTAAAATATATAAAAGGTCTTAAACGTATACGATTTTTTATGACATTTGGACAAAGTTACTTAACTCATATGAAGTGTTTGCAAAATATTGGAATGCTTAGTATAAAAGAGGTAAAACATAAAGGACAAAAGATAATTCCTATGGAGTTTTTAAAAACTCTTTTGCCAGATCCAGCCTCACTTGGTTCAAGAACTACAGGCAAAACAAATATAGGTATTGTGGCTGAAGGTGTAAAAAATGGTATTAGAAAGAAGATTTATATCTATCAAGTAAAAGATCATGAAGAGTGTTTTGCTGAGACAAATTCTCAAGGAGTTTCATACTCTACAGGTGTTCCTGCTATGATTGGTGCAAAACTTATGTTAGAGGGTAGATGGAGTGGAGATGGTGTTTTTAATATGGAACAACTTGACCCAGACCCATTTATGGATGAGATGAATAAACAAGGACTTCCTTGGAAAATTAAAGATTTGGAGCTATAAATGAATCTTGAAGAGACAGTGAAAAATATTAGTTCACTACCACCATTGTCTAATGCAGCTCATATTATCCATACACTTTATGCTGGAGGACTTAAAAATTTAGATATTCCTAGATTGGTAAGAGTAATAGAATCAGATGCTATGCTTACTATAAATATTTTAAAAATGATAAATGCACCATATTTTGAATTAAAAAATTCAGTTGTTTCAATATCACAAGCGGTAACCTTACTTGGAGCTGGAACAATACATAAATTAGTGATATTTTACGCTATTTGTGAAAGGATAATTGCTGATACAAGTATATATGGATTTACAAATGCTCAGTTTAATGATTTATGTCAACTTCAAAGTGAGTTGATGCTTCAGTGGTACTCTAAAGTAAATTTAGAAGAAGCTAAATATTTAGCACCATTGGCATTAATGATGGAGTCTGGAAAATTGATCTTAGCACAAGAAATTATTAAAGATGAAAATTGTGGAGAATTTAGAAAAGGTTTTAATGAATGTGAAAATATACAAGAGTATGAAAAGAGTGTAATTGGTACAACATCATATTATCTATCAGCATTACTTTTTGAGCATTGGAATATAGATTCGCAATATGCAGATATATTAAAATCATTAGATTATACAAAAGAAAAACTTCAAAAAATGGAATCTATAAGTCAAGATACAAAATCAAGTGATTTTATAATAAAAAAAACTTTTAAAAGGGAACTTGAAGTAATTAGAACTGCTATAAATGTAAAAGATATACTTTCACATGAATCAATAAGTAAAGCATCTGCTATTGTAAAAAGTATGGGTCTTTATGATATGGATTTTGAAGAGAGTGCATATAAAATTAGAGAAGCATATATTGGAGAAGATTAAAAATTTAAAAACACCTTGTTATGTATGTGAGGAGGAGCTTTTAGAGAATAATTTAAAACTACTTAATTATGTACAAGAACAAAGTGGAGCAAAGATTATTTTAGCTCTTAAGGGTTTTGCTATGTGGAGTACATTTACTCTTGTAAAAAAGTATCTAAAGGGATGTACAGCAAGTGGTCTTCATGAAGCTAAATTAGCAAGAGAAGAGTTTGTAAAAGGTGATGATAATTTAGAAGTTCATACCTACTCACCTGCTTATAAAGATGAAGATATAGATGAAATAGCTAAAATTTCAAATCATATAGTTTTTAACTCACCAAATCAACTTTTAAAATTTAAAGATAGAGTTAAAGAGATAAATCCTCAGATAAGCCTATCTCTTCGTATAAATCCAGAGCATTCGTCTTCTCCAAAAGAGATATACAACCCTTGTTCAGCTTATTCTCGCTTAGGAACAACACTGAAAAATTTTGATGAGAGTGTTTTAGAGTATATAGATGGACTTAACTTTCATGCACTTTGTGAACAAAATGTAGATGCTCTTGAAGAGGTTTTAGAGGTATTTGAAAAAAACTTTTCAAAGTATTTTAAAAATTTAAAATATATAAACTTTGGTGGTGGGCATCATATAACTAAAAAAGGTTATGATGTAGAAAAACTTATTAAAATTATAAAAGAGTTTAGAGTTAAGTATGATGTAGAAATTTATTTAGAGCCAGGTGAAGCAGTTGGATGGGAAACAGGGGTATTAGTTAGTAGTGTGCTAGATATAGTTGATAATGAAATAAAAATAGCGATATTAGATACATCTGCAGAAGCTCATATGCCAGATACTTTAGCTATGCCATATCGTGCAGAAGTTAGAGGAGCAAGTGAGGCTAAAGATAAAAAATATACATATAGACTTGCAGGTAATACATGTTTAGCAGGTGATATTATGGGTGATTATTCTTTTGACAAACCCCTTCAAATAGGCGATAAAGTGATATTTGAAGGTCAAATTCATTATACTTTTGTAAAAAACACGACTTTCAATGGTATAAAATTACCATCATTGGCTATACTAAGGAAAAATAAAACTCTAGATATTATTAAAGAGTTTAAATATGAAGATTATAAAGGAAGATTGTCATGAATATAAATAAAATATATTGTATGAAAATACAACACTTTAGTCGCCACAGCGGTGTAAGCGGAATAGATGGACTTAGTTCATCTATGGGACTATTGTATGTATGAAGATAAACAAAGATGGAATGAAAAGTATTCTGAAAATTTAGCACCTCAAAAATTATCAAATATAATAGAAAAGTATATAAGTCACGTAAATGTAGGTCAGGCAGTTGATATAGCGTGTGGAATGGGTAAAGACACTCATTATTTAACTGATCTAGGGTTTCTTGTAGATGCTATAGATATATCAGATGTTGCACTCTCTAAAGTAAAAAATAGTGCAACTATAAATAAGATAGATGCTGATTTAGATAAATATAATTTAACTCCAAATAAATATGATTTAATTGTAAATATAAACTACTTAAATCGCCGTTTAGTCTCTCAAATGAAAGAGGCACTAAAGAGCGGTGGAGTTGTTGTTTTTGAGACATTTTTAGTTGCTCATGGAGACTTTAAACAACCAACTACCAACCTTGACTATCTTCTTCGTAAAAATGAATTATTACACTCTTTTATAGGACTTGATATTATTTACTATGAAGAGAAAATATACATAGATGATAATGGACTAAGAGTTAAAAAAGCATCATTGGTAGCTAAAAAAGGATAATTTTAAGTATCCAAATAAAATAAGCAATATTTTATAAAAAAATAAAAATTTAATAGTAAAAAAAATATTTACATATATAAAATAAAAAAATGATTATAATCTCTAAATTTTTATATTTGGAGAACTTTTAATTATGTCATCAAAAATAGCACTATTTGTAGAATCAAAAAAGTTTCAAAACTTTATCATATGGCTTATAGTTATAAACGGAGTTATTTTAGGTATAGCTACATCTAAAAATATTATGAGTAGCGACTATGGCTACTATCTAACTCTATTTGATAATATAATCATTGGTATATTTACTATTGAGATTATACTTCGTATCTATGTTCACAGACTCTCTTTCTTTAAAGATCCTTGGAGTCTTTTTGACTTCTTTGTTGTAGTTATCTCACTTGTTCCTACAAATGATGGTTTATCAATACTTAGAGCTTTAAGAGTACTCCGTTTATTTAGACTTTTAACCATAATACCTCAGATGCGTATAATTATTGCTGCACTTGTTAAAGTAATACCTGGTATAGGTTCTATCTCTATGGTTGTACTACTGTTTTTCTATGTGTTTTCTATCATGGCTACACACCTTTTTGCTGAAGAATTTCCTATTTGGTTTGGAGACTTAGGAAAGTCAATGTATACACTTTTTCAAGTTATGACACTTGAAAGCTGGTCTATGGGAATTGCACGTCCAGTTATGGATGTATTTCCTTACGCTTGGATATTTTTTATTATATTTATTCTCTTAGTAACATTTATCATGATAAATTTATTTATAGGTATCATAGTAGATGCAATATTTACCATAAAAGAGGAAGATAAAAAGAACAATCCTGATTTAGAGGAGCAAAAAGAGATAACTATAGAATCACTTCAAGCAGAAGTTAGTGAGTTAAAAGTGATGTTGCAAAGTATTGATAAAAGAATTTAACGCCCAGTATTATAGTAGTATGGTACTGCCATAATGGTTTAATAATTTAGTAACTACTATATTTTGCTAGTATCTTTAAAATACTCTTTTAGTAAAGTATAATACAGCTTACTACTTGAAATAGAATTATGATTTTTATTTTTAATGATTTGTATAGTTATTTGTGAGGATGGAAACTTGTTGGATAGATTTTCAGTGTGTTCTTTTTTTATAACTTGATCATTTTGTGCCATTAAAATTAAGGTTTGAGCTTTTATTTGATGAACTCTATCAATTGACTTGTACTTATCTCTTAATAGTAAAGACATAGGGTAAACAGGAAGTCTCTCTTGAGCAACACTCTCAATACTATCAAAAGGGGTTATAAGAGCTAGTTTATCTATATCTCTTTTTGCAGCGAGATAAGTTGCAACACCTGTGCCTAAACTACGACCAATTATTGAAATATTAGGGTATTTATTTTTTATTAAGTCATATATGTAAAGTGCATCAGAACAAAGACCTTTTTCAGTTGGTTTACCTGTGCTTTTTCCATATCCTCTATATTTTACAAGGTATACAGTGTAGTTTTTAAATATTTCAGTAAAGTTATTCACATTATAATCTACATTTTCAGCATTACCACCAAAATAAATTATTGCTTTACTTTGTCCAATATTTAATACTGTAGTACTTATAGATTCATTCTCATTTTTGAAGACTACTTCTTTATAGATACTTTTGATATTTTGAGTTGGAAAATAAAGAAAATTATCTTGTTTGATATATAAAAACATACCTATAATGAAATAGACACCAATAAGTATAGATAAAAAGGATTTTATGATTTTATGCATATAAATTTCTTATGTCTTGTTATACATTTATTTTGTTATTGTTTTCACTTTGCCACCTCAAATATAAACCTTTAATAAAACTGTGGTATTCCATAATATCTTCTTCACTTAGAGGAGTTGGACGATATTGTTCAGGAGGAGCATGAGAAATAGCGTTTCTTAAGTTAGCCCATAAAGTTAATTCATCAATCTCATCTTGATTTATACTGTAACCATTACTTTTAAGAGCTTCAAGTTTTGACCTTAAGCCAAATAATTTTTTTGAACTTTTTATATCTATAAGTTGATGTGTGATTACTGCTTCCATAAGACCTTGAAGCCTCCACAATGCAAATTGCCAAAGATATTGGTTGTCTGTATAGTTATAGTAAGAAACATCATCAAGAATGTCATCAGCTACATCAGGTTTTTCTTTTCGTATTTTGGTAGCTTTTTTTTCATATTGTTCTATTCTAGCTTGAATCATTTCCTTGACCAAACCTATAGTATGGTCAAAATCTGATTCATTGATTCCATAAACCCAATAATCTTTTTCTGTAAGACCCTTTAGTTGCTCTCTCACTTATGTTCCTTAGATGTATAACTATTTATTCATATCTATTATAGTGAAGTAAGGCTTAATAAAAACAAATAAAGAAACATATAAAATGTTCCCTTAAAAAGGTGAATATAATCAATTTTTTGATGATTTATATATCTTTAATCTTTTGTTCTTTTAACATAAAAATAGCCATTATTTAGAAAAAAGTGTTCCTTAAAAGGTAGAAATTAATTATGGAAATTAAAAAGAAATTTTTGAATTGAAGTGAAGATTGAAGCTATTTTGTAAGATATGATTCTTTTATAAACCATCAAGCAAAACATACCAAAGCTTATCTACTTCTTTATCATTTAAGAAGAGGGTGGATTTATTTTTAAAGAGTTCATGAAAAGCTTCTTTCTTGATACTAAAAGTGTGAGTACACTCTTTATGTGTTGGTAAATAAGCACGAATGAGTGATACATCTTCTTCTATTGGTTGTGAGCATAAAAAACATTCTAATTCAGCATGAAGTCTTCCTTCATGCTCTAAAAGTTTTACATAAGACTCTATAGCAACTCTTTTTGGATTTTGTTTATCCCAGTTTTGTGAAGCATTTTCTAGTAAATCAAAATAAAATTCATCTAACTCTTCGGCATCTTTTAAGTGTTTGTAAAATAGTGCTAAAAAATCTTGCCATACTCTTAATTGTTTATTGTTATTTATCCACTTAAAGCCTATATGTATAACATCTTTTAGTCTTGAGATAGTTGATTTAACAGACTCTTCTTTTTCAAAATCTATTTTAAAACCTAGATTTATCACCCCATGTCTTGCCCCATAGAACCTATAAAGAGTGTCTAAGCTATTTTTTGATAAAATTGTCACAATTAGATCTTCATCTTTTACTTTATTAAGATTTAGAATAAAACCTTGCATATATGCTTCATATCCTCACACACTTTAAATTTATATAAAAAATACTACCAATATTATGCTTTTTTAAACCTTTAAACAGTAAAATACATGACTTTTCTCTAAATAGACTAAGTTTCTTTAAAAAGAGATTAAATTTAAAAAGAATTTATAAATTTTAGGAGTTTTTATGGTTGAATATCATGACTTATTAAGATCATTTAAAGATAACTGTGGTTTTGGGCTTATTGCCAATATTAAAAACAAAGCTTCTCATAAAGTACTAAATGATGCGATAACTGCGTTGGAAAGGATGATGCACCGTGGTGCAGTAGCTGCTGATGGTAAAACTGGTGATGGTAGTGGTTTGTTATTATCTTTACCAAAAGCATTTCTTAGACAAAAAGCATCTGAACATGGTGTTGAACTACCAAAACAATTTGCAGTTGCATCAGTTTTTACAAAAGATATAAATCAACTTAAAATTATAGATGAAATATGTGCAACAAATGACTTAAAAGTTGTTCTTCATCGTGATGTGCCAATAAATACAAATGTACTTGGTGAGCAAGCTCTTAAGACACTACCAAACATAGTCCAACTATATATTATCCCAAATTCCATTATGGCTACAAATAGATTTGATGCACTTTTATACCTTTCTCGAAAAGAAGCAGAGCATAAATTATTAAAAGATAGGGATTTTTATATTTCGTCGATGAGTTCATCAATTCTTTCATATAAGGGCCTCGTTATGCCTACTTATATTAAAGAATTTTATAAAGATTTCCAAGATGAAAATTTTAAGATATCTTTTTCACTTTTTCATCAAAGGTTTTCTACAAATACTCTTCCAGAGTGGAAACTTGCACAGCCTTTTCGTGCAGTAGCTCATAATGGAGAGATTAATTCTGTTGAAGCTAATCGAATGAATGTTGAGATAAAATCAGAATCTATCATCAGTGAGGTTTTTACATCTGATGAGATAAATAGAATATTACCAATTTTACAATTAAACTCATCAGATAGTGCTAGTGCGGATAACTTTTTTGAATTTCTGATTGTTAATGGTATGGACTTCTTTAAAGCAGTTCGTGCAGTAATTCCTTCAGCTTGGCAAAATGCTCCACATATGGATCCAGAACTTCGTGCATTTTATGAGTATCATTCAACTGTATTTGAAGCATGGGATGGTCCAGCAGCATTCTCTGTAACAGATGGTCGTTATATTGGTTGTGTGCTTGATAGAAATGGTCTTCGTCCATCAAAATATATAGTAACACATGATGATATTCTTCTAATAGCTAGCGAATATGGTGTGGTTGATATTGCAGAGAAAGATATAAAAGAGAGAGGTCGTCTTCAATCAGGAGAGATGTTAGGACTTGACCTTAAATTTGGAAAATTATTAAAAAGTAATGAAATTGACAACTATTTAAAAAGCTCAAATACATATATGAAGTGGTTAAATGAGCATATGATTTATCTACAAGAGCATGTTGAAGAGCAGTATCAAACTCAATGTGAACTTGCTAGTCAAGATATTATACAAAGACAGAGATACTTTAATATAACTCAAGAAGTTGTTGAGCAGGTTATTGAGCCTATGATGAAAGATTCTAAAGAGGCTGTTGGTTCTATGGGAGATGATAC
>JAFLJV010000108.1 GCA_022712845.1 Sulfurimonas sp.
AAACTTAACAAATAAAATTTCTAGTTATGAACGCGCAAGAAAAAATAATCTAGAGATATTAGAAAAATTATATAATGAGATAGGTATAAATAAAAAAGTAGAAATTTTTAGTGAGCTTTTTATTTTTAAAGCTATAAATTTATCAGGGGCATCACTTTTAAATGAAAACTTAGGTGAAATTAAAGAGGGAAAATATTTGCAAATTTTAGCAATAAGTTATGATAAAGAAGCTCTTGTTAAAAGTAAAAATATTTCATTAGGATATTTTGGAAAAGTTGAAAATGTTGATGTTGAACTTAAAAATAAAATAGTTGAATTTATAATTCGTTTTAGGTTTGAAAAAAGTTTTATAACACTTGAACATTATCACGAAATGTTAGAACCATTCAATAAAAATGAGTAAATTTTATTTTTTGTTATGGCTTAAATGGGCTATAAGATTAATAATATGTAGTACTCTACTAGCAATATTTTTAACCTCACTTATTACATTGTATTTTTATATTTTACAAAATATGCCAAATCTCACTACTGATGTTAGATTGGCATTACAAAATATTTTTGAATTTTGGTTTAAAATTATTTGGAATCTAACACTTTTAATAGCACTCTTTAGAGGTTTAAAATACATATTTAATGATTGTATAAATGGATATGAATTAAAACTTTTAGAATGCAAGGATGAGACCACTAAAGAAAAAGAGATCATTGAAGTAGTTGGTTATGGAGATTTACCTAAAGTATGGCGAAAATGGTTTATGTTAAATATATGGTTAATTAGCTTCTTTATGATTATAGCTTTAATTTATACAAATTTTTTTACATCACTAAGTGGAGTGTTTGAGTGGTTTAATATATACTGGCTTTTTGGTTTTATACTTTTAAGTGGGTATTTTTCTTTTATCCTTTTAGGGGCTAGATGCAAAATGATAAAGTTAAAAAAATGTTAATTTTTTTAGATATAGAGACAACAGGGTTAGATAGTATAGACAGAATATGCTCTATTGGGCTAATAGGGGTTGACTCTACAGATGTTATTTCTACATATGAGTTAATATATGAAGGTAAAAAAATATCATCAAAAGCTTCTAGTGTTAATCATATAACAAATGAAATGATAAAAAATAAACCAAAATTTAAAGATACAAAAGTATATGATTTTTTACAAGTACATAATAATGAAGAATCTACAATAATTACACATAATATGAAGTTTAATTTAAATATGCTTTTAGCAAGTGGATTTGAGTGGCATGGAAATATAATAGATACAAAAAGAGTAACTAAACATCTTATCCCAGAATGTGGAGAGTTTTCATTACAATTTTTACGCTATGAATTAAAACTTTATAAAAATCAAGAGATACCACAATATTTAAAAAATATGCAAAAAGAAGTATATATACATAATGCTCTAAGTGATGCACTAGTTGTAAAACTTTTATACACATACCTTTTAGATATAAAACCTCATAATGAATTAATAAACTTAAGTTTTAAAAATGTTCTAATAGAAAAATTTGAATTTGGTAAATATAGAGGTAGATATATAGAAGAGATTGCTATGAGTGATAGATCTTATTTAGAGTGGATTTTGCATAATACTAGCAAATTAGAAGAAGATTTAAAATATACCATACAAAACTATTTACTATAAATTAACGAATAATACATCACGGTTAACAATATTGAGTGATAAATAGTAACGAATTGAAGGTAAACTTAATTATTTATATTAATTATTTCGTTTTTTTATATTAAAATATGTATTATTGGGTACATTTATGAGCTAGATAAGGAATGTTTTATGGAAGTATATATAAATAAAGTCTCAGCATTTTTACCAAATGAAGCTGTAAATAACGAAAACATTGAAAATGTTTTAGGTCAAATAGGTTCTAAACCATCTCGTGCTAAAAAAATCATATTAAAATCAAATAAGATTAAAGAAAGATATTATGCAATAGATCCAAATACAAAAAGAATAACACATACTAATACTCAACTAACAGCGAAAGCTATCAATAAACTATCTTCTCAAGGAATTAATTTAGATAATTTAGATTTATTAGTTTGTGGAACAACAGTTCCTGATCAAATTATGCCAAATCATGCGATTATGGTTCATGGAGAATTAGGTATAAAACCATTAGAGGTTGTTTCAACTGCAGGTATATGTTTAAGTGGTGCAACAGCATTAAAATATGCATATATATCGATTAAATCCGGTGAGGCAGATTTTGCTGTATCTACAGGAAGTGAAAATTCATCATCTGGTATAAGAGCAGAAAATTTTCAAAAAGAGCAAGAGAGTAAAGTAGAGCTGTTGGAAAAAAATCTTGAGATGGCATTTGAGAAAGATTTTTTAAGATGGATGTTAAGTGATGGTGCTGGAGCAATGGCACTTAGTAATAAAGCTAATGAAGAGAATATTTCACTTAGAATTGATACAATTTTTTCAAGGTCATATGCGAATGAACAAGAAGCTTGTATGTATTCAGGAGGTGAAAAACAAGAAGATGGTTCTATAAAAGGTTGGAGAGAGTACTCTCAAGAGGAGTGGTTAAGTCAATCAATATACTCTGTAAAACAAGATGTAAAACTTTTAAATGAAAAAATAATTGAGTATACAGTTACAAAACCATTAGTAGAAATGCTTGAAAAAAAACTGTTTAATCCACAAGATATAGATTGGTTCTTACCGCATTACTCATCTGGATATTTTAGAGATAAAGTATATACAGGAATGAAAGAAGCTTCTTGTGATATACCACAGGAGAAGTGGTTTACAAACTTATCTTATAAAGGAAATACAGGTTCTGCTTCAATTTATATAATGATAGAAGAACTTTTTAATAGTAATAAATTTAAAAAAGGTGAAAAAGTTTTATGTTATATTCCTGAAAGCGGAAGATTCTCAACAGCTTTTATACTATTAGAGGTAGTTTAATATATAATGTTACTTAGTTAGTGTGGTAGGGGTATATTATTGTTAATATAAAAAAATTAAAAGAGATAGCAAAAAAATTTTCAGTTTTATATGTAGAAGATGATAATTTAGTTAGAAAATCAACACTTCCTATTTTTGATGATATTTTTAAAGAGGTTATCGTTGGAATAGACGGTGTAGATGGGTTATCTCTATATTATGATTATAAAACTGCAACAAAAGAGTATATTGATATTGTTATTTCAGATATTAAAATGCCAAATATGGATGGAATATCACTATCTAAAGAGATATATAAAATAAATCCAAAACAAAAAATAATAATAATATCTAGCTATAACGAAACTAATTATTTTATAGAACTTATTAAAATTGGAATTTCAGGTTTTATCAAAAAACCATTGTCTTTAGCAGAAGTGTTAGATATAATTTATGAGGTATGTAACCAACTGTGTGATGATAAAGAGCTAAATAGATATATTGAGTTTTCAAAAGATTTAAAATGGGATAATAAGTTGAAAATATTATTTAATAATAATATAGAAATTGCTTTAACAATGAATGAAATAAACCTAATGAATCTTCTTGTAAATAATTTAAATAAAAAATTTACAGATTTAGATATTTTTAATCATATTTATTATAATAATCCTGAAAAAGAATTTTCAATTGATGTAATAAAAGGCTTATTAAAAAGACTTAGAAAAAAAATCCCTAAAAATTTAATAAAAAATAATCCAAGACTAGGATACAACATAAAAAAACGATAAAAAAACGTATTTATTTTTTATATTGACACTTGAATGACACTTGATAATGCTAAACTAAACAATAGAATATAATTATTTTAGTGTTTTTATATTGTAAATAATTACAAATATTGTGAGTGTACTTAAATGAGAGATATTATCAAAATTAGTAAAACATTAAAATTATTATATGTAGAAGATGATGAAGAAACAAGAGTATCTACATTAGAGATGTTAAAAAATTTTTTTGTTGACATATATATGGCAGTTGATGGAGAAGAAGCGTTAGAATTATTTAAAAAACATAGTTTTGATTTAATAATTAGTGATATCAACATGCCAAAATTAACAGGTATAGAGATGTTAAAAGAGATTAGAAATATTGATAGTGAGATACCAGTTTTAATATTTTCTGCACATAATGAGGTGAAATATTTTATAGAAACTATTAAACTTGGAGTTGATGGTTATATATTAAAGCCACTAGAATTTTCCCAATTTATTTTAGTACTTAAAAAATCTCTTGAAAAAATAAAATTTAAAAAAGAGGTGAAAAAACAGTATGAAAACCTTGAAAATGAGGTGCAAGAGCGTACAAAAGAGTTAGAAAAAAAACTTCATTATGATTCTTTAACAGGTTTATTAAATCGTTATTCATTTTTTGAAGATATTAAAAATATTGATACACCAATAGTTTTTATTATAGATATTGATAAATTCAAAATAATTAATGAAGTTTATACTACAACGATTGGTTCTTTGGTTTTAAAAGAGTTTGCGGAGTTTTTACATGATTTTATCAAAGGTACTACATATAAAGTTTATCGTTTATCAAGTGATGAATTTATAATTTTAGATAAGGTTGAAGAAGTAAGTTCTAAAAAATATATATATGATATTGAACATTTTTTTAAAGCAGTTGAAAATTTTAAAGTGAAATTAATAGATGATGTAATATATATAGATGTGACCATAGGATGCTCTATATTGCAACATGATGCTTTTGAGAGTGCAAAGATTGCTTTAGATTTTGCAAAGAAAAATAATAAAAGATATGCAATATACTCTAACCTTATAGATACAAGAAAAGATGAGAAAAGTGCTTTTAGATGGAAACAGATATTAAAATCAGCAATTAAAGAGGATAAAGTATTACCCACTTATTTGCCTATTGTAGATAAATCATCAAAAATACTTAAATATGAAGCAGTTTTATATATTAAAAATTTTTGTGATGAATTAACTCTTCCATCATGTTTTTTAGATTTTATAATTGAGAGTAAATATTATGATGAAATATCATCAATAGCAATTATAAAAGCTTTTGATGCTTTAATTTTATCAGATACTACCATAAGTTTTAATTTCAGCTATAGAGATATTAAGAATAGACTGCTATTAGATAAAATAGAAGAGTATTTTAAAAATAATAAAAATTTGGAAAACCGAGTTATATTTGAAATAATAGAGCATAAGTGTAATCATAAGTATGATGACGTCATAAAATTTATAAAACGTTTTAGAGAATATAATGTTAAAATAGCTATAAATAATTTTGGAAACACAACATCTAATTTTAAATATATTTTAGAAATTCAACCAGATTATTTGATGATAGATGGCTCATTAGTCGAGAGTATAAATTTAAATGAAAAATCATTTGCACTCATAAAAGCTATTGTTGAATTTTCACATACCTTGCATATAAAAGTGATTGCTAGAAGTGTTAAGAATAAAGAACTTTTTAATTTGCTTAAAGATATAAATGTTGATGAGTATCAAGGACTTTATTTTTCAAAACCATTAGAAAATATTTAAAGGAAAAGTAGATGACAATTAAATTAAAGATAATGTCTATAACAATTTTAAGTCTACTTTTGATGGTTGTAGTTTTAGGAACTATATCTACTAAACAAGTAGAAAGTATTTTAATTAAAAAAAATTATGATAATTTAATATCAGCACGTGATTCTAAAGTACAACAAATAAAAAGTTTTTTTAATGAGAAAATTATAGATATGGAGGTTTTAAGTAAAAGTTTAGAGGTTAAACAGCTTATAAAAATACAATCTAAACAAAAAAATATTGATGTATATGATGAATATTTTAAAAATTATATAAATAAATATAATTTTCACAATATATTAATAATAGATAAAAATAATGCTCACATTTTATATTCTATTAATAAAACTACAAAATTAAATAAAGTGATAGATACTCTTATAGAAAAAATTATTAGATTAAGAAAACCAATATTTACTGATATGAAAGCATATGAAGATAATAATAAAAATCTTTCTATGTTTTTAGGAGCACCAGTTTATGTAGATGGAACTTTTACTTCAATTATTGTTGTTCATATATCAACTTATGAGATAAATGATATTATGAAATTTAAACAAGGTTATGGAGATACACAAAAAGATTATCTAATTGGAAAAGACTCCCTTATGATAAGTAATAGTTATTTTAATGGCGAATATAAATCTAATCAAATAACATTAGATAGATATATGGAACATTCAAATTATTCTAAAAGTATTTTATATAAAAAATCAGGAATTATTTTATTAAAAGATGAGGATAATAATTTTATTTTATCAGCATATGCTCCTTTAAAAATAGAAGAAAATCTAGAGTGGACTATGGTGTCGGTAATAGAAAAAAATGAAATAATGATTTCTCTGAATAATATAGTTAGCAATATAATTATAATCTCTTTTATTTTATTGATAATAATATCTTCTATTGTAATTATAATAATAAATAAAAATATAATAAATCCACTAAATAATTTTCAAGATGGACTTTTGAATTTCTTTAAATATTTAAATAAGGAAAATGATGAAGTTACAAAGCTATATGTAGAATCAAATGATGAAATTGGACAAATGGCACGAGCGGTAAATAAAAATATTGTAAATACAAAATCATTTATCTTAATGGAGAGAGAGTTATCTAAACATGATCAAGAATTAAATGAAAATTTAAAAAAAGTGATAAAAGATAATGAAAAGCATACGTGGATTAAAAATGGTCTTGCAATATTACATGATAAATTATCTGGAAATTTAAATGTATCTGATGTTGGTAATATATCAATTACACATTTAGGTAATTATATAAATGCAGGAGTTGGTGTTCTTTATATCATTAATGATAAAAAAGAATTAAGTATATGCAGTGATTATTCATATATAAAAAATGATGATGCATTAACAAATTTTAAGCTAGGGGAAGGAACAATTGGGCAAGTTGCATTACAAAAATCACCTATGTTGCTTAAGGGAGTTGAACAGAGTAGACTTATTATACAAACTGGAGTAGTAAATAATAAACCATTAAATATATATATATTTCCACTTATTTTTAAAGATGAAGTATTTGGTGTTATTGAAATAGGCACAAGCAAATTATTTAATGAAACTTCACAAGAGTTTCTTGAATCTTCCAATATAATTATTGCAACAGCATTAGCTACCTCTTTTAATAATCAAAAAGTTACAAATTTACTAAAAGATATTAAATCATCAAATTCTAAAATGCAAATACAGCAACAAAAATTAGAAGAATCAAATGCTTATATGGAAGAGCAGCAACATAAGCTAGAAGAGACAAACTTTAAAATGGAAGAGCAAAAATTACAACTTGAAAAACAAAATGAAAAACTTATAAAATCTCAAAATATGTTAGATAAAAAAGCTAATGATTTAGCTTTATCAAATAAGTATAAGTCAGAGTTTTTAGCAAACATGTCTCATGAGTTAAGAACACCACTTAACTCTATTATTTTATTATCAGATATGTTACAAGAGAATCAAAAAAGTCATTTAGATAAAAATGAAGTAAAAAAAGCCATGGTTATAAATAGTAGTGGAAATGATTTACTTAAATTAATAGGAAATGTTCTAGATTTATCAAAAATTGAAGCTGGTATGATGGACTTAAATGTTGATAAATTTACCTCAGGTTCTTTATGTGAAAAATTTCAAATACAATTTGAAGATATTGCAAAACAAAAATTGTTAAAGTTTAAAACAGTAGATAAATATAAAGGTGATATTATTAACGATAAAGATAAGCTATCTCAAATTATAAGAAATCTAATCTCAAATGCACTTAAATTTACTAAAAAAGGCTCTATCATTATGCAAGTGAGTGATACAGCTGATAATAAAATAGAGATATCAATTATAGACACTGGTATAGGTATAGCAACTAATAAAGTTGAATCCATATTTGATGCCTTTAAACAAGCTGATGGTACTACATCAAGAGAGTATGGAGGAACAGGTTTAGGTTTATCTATTAGTTTGGAGTTAGTTAAAATGATGGGTGGAGAGATATCTTTAGATTCAAAAGAGAATAAAGGTAGTAGATTTAATATTGTTATCCCTAATATTAAAGATGCATCAAAAAACAAACATACTAAAATAAAAGTTATATCTAAAAATAGAGATGATAGAGACAGAATAAAAGCAAATCATAAAGCATTTTTAATTATTGAAGATGATGAAGTTTTTTCAAACATACTAAGAGATAAGATAAATTTTCAAGATGAGTATGTACTAATCGCTTCAAGTGGAAAAGATGGATTGAATTTAGCTAAATCATATAATATTAAAGGGATTTTACTCGATTTAGGTTTACCAGATATGGAGGGGATAGATCTTTTAAAAGAGTTAAAAACAGATGTTAATTTACAAAAGATACCAGTTTATGTTATATCTGGAGATCAAAAAATAGAAGTGAGCAAAGAGTTTGGAGCAAAAGGTTTTTTTAAA
>JAFLJV010000109.1 GCA_022712845.1 Sulfurimonas sp.
GCAACATTTATCATGAATAAATATTTATTAAATAATTTGAAAATCATTTCAAAATTAAAAGATTTTAATACAGCTGTTAGTGTAGCCATAGATAAAGATAATATCATATTATTTGACATAGTTCAAAAGACTTTAAAAAGTATTATACCTCAAGAGCATCAAGAAATAAAGAAGAGATGGAAAGAAAATTTAGAAGTAAATAATAAACTTTTAATATTTACTAAAAATCAACAAGCGTGGATAGATAATCATAAAGTTATTAAGTTTGTTATAGATAACCATTGGAAACCAATAGAATACCTTTCTGATAATGGCAAAAAATTTAAAGGGCTCTCAAGCAGTTATTTGGAGCTTATTGAGAAAAAAACAGGAATAAAATTTCAAAGAATACATACAGATACATGGTTAAAAAGTGTTGAAAAAATAAATAATAGAGAAGCTGATTTATATTCTTGTGTTTCAAAGACAGATAAGAGAGAGAAGGTAGTTGACTTTTCAATTCCCTATTTAAAAATGCCACAAGTATTTATAATAAATAAGGATAAAAAGTATATTACTAATATTAAAGAATTATATGGTAAAAAATTGATTTTAATTGATGGTTATTCTATTGTAGAGACTATTGAAAAAGAACATCCAAAAATAAATATAATAAAAGTTAAAAAAATCACAGATGCTTTTAAGCTTTTAACTAAAGGTGATGCATATGCGTATATAGATACATTACCAATAGCAAGTTACTATATACAAAAGAAAGGATATTCAAATTTAAAAATATCAGGAATGACTAAATATGAATTTGATTTCAGTATGGCTCTGAGAAATGATTGGGGAAAAGAAGGACTTGAGGTAATTAATATAGCTCTAGCATCAATAACTGAAGAAGAAAAAAATGATATATACAATAAATGGTTACGTGTAGAATATGATAAAAAGATTGACTATACGCTTTTATGGCAAATAATAGGATTATTTTTATTTTTTATATTAGGAACATTATATTGGAATAGAAAATTATCAATTGAAATTAAAAAAAGAAAAATTGCTCAAGCAAAGCTTATAGAAACAAATAAAAAACTAGAAGAAGCTATTATAATAGCTCAAAATGCCAATAAATCTAAATCTGATTTTTTATCAAATATGAGTCATGAAATACGTACACCTATGAATGCTATTTTAGGATTTACAGAATTATTGAATAAAAATATAGAAGATAAAAAATTAAAATCTTTTATTAAAACTATTCATTCTTCAGGACAAATATTATTGCATTTAATTAACGATATTTTGGATTTATCTAAAATTGAATCAGGAAAAATGGAAATAAAAAATGATAAAATAAATTTAGAAAATGTTGTCCAAGAAAGTTTTAATATTTTTAAATTACAAGCAGAAGAAAAAGGATTAAAACTAGAGTTAACCTTTGATGAAAACATAGCTACTTCTTTATTTTTAGATGCTATAAGATTAAAAGAAATATTAATAAACTTAATAGGTAATGCTATAAAATTTACTGATAAAGGATATATAAAAGTTTTTGTAAAAGTAGATAAATATGTTGATAAAGTAGATTTGAAATTTATAGTTCAAGATACTGGAATCGGTATTCCTATCTCTCAACAAAAGAGAGTTTTTAATATATTTGAACAAACAGAAAATCAAGATATCAAAAAATATGGTGGAACTGGATTAGGACTTTCAATTAGTAAAAAATTAGCTATTTTAATGGGTGGAAATATAGAATTAGAGAGTGAATTAGGAGTTGGTTCAAAATTTATAGTTAACCTAAAAGATATAGATATCGTAACAACTAATGAAAAAATACACACAAATATTTCAAATATAGATTTTTCAACAATAGAATTTAAAAAAGCTATAGTATTAGTGGTTGATGATATAAAAGTTAATAGAGATTTAATTAAAGAAAGTTTTAGTGAAACAAATATAGAAGTATTAGATGCTGTAAATGGTAAAGAAGCTGTAGAGATTGTAAAAATAAAAAATATCAATCTTATATTTATGGATATTAGGATGCCTGATATGGATGGATACAGTGCAACAAAAATAATAAAAAAGTATACAGATATTCCAGTTATAGCATTAACAGCTTCAGTTATGAAAGAAGATTTTAAAAAGATTGAAAATAAAATGTTTGATGGCTATTTAATAAAACCAATTTTAATAGAAAAACTTTTTCAAGAACTTACAAAATACTTACCATACAACAAAGTTAATAAGATAGAAAAAAATCATAAAGAAATTAAGATTGAAAATAGTGAAAAATTAGTTCTTTTTTTAAAAGAAATTAATGGTGATATTGAAAAATTATATGAAGAAGTAGTTAGAACCAATGATATAAATAAAATAGAAATTTTTATAAAGAAAGTATATAGAGTATCTTTAAAATACGAGATAGAATATATGTTAATTTATTCAGAGTTATTTTTAGAAAAAATAGATAGTTTTGAAGTTGATTCGATTAATAGCATGCTTAAAGAGTATAAAGATAAAATACAAAAACTTAAAAATAAGTTGAATAAATAGTACACAAAATATTTATAAGTAAATATTTTGTGTATTATAGCTTTATTAATAATTTATCTTAATAAAAATTAATCCTACATTTAAAAATATGGCACACCATGGTACCCATAAAGGTACAGTATAAATACCTTCACTTATAGGATTTTTTCTTTTTATAAAAATTAGAGATATATTTATGAGTGTAAATATTATAAGAAGCAAGGTGCTTGTTAGTTCAGCTAAAGTTATTAAATCAAAGAATAATGTAAAAAATAAAGAGATAAATCCTACAAATAGGGTAGCTTTAATTGGAGTATTTGTTAGTGGTGAAATATCTGAAAATATTTTTGGAAGCCAGTTTTTACAAGAAAGACCATAAACTACACGAGAAGCCATAATTAATTGAATTAATGCACCATTAATAATTGCAAATAATCCAATTACAGATATTAAAATTGCTTCATTGCCAGTGATTTTTTTATATATATCTGCAAACGGTGCTTTTGAATTAGATAATACATCCAATGGTAATGTTTGTAATGCTACTGTAGCAACTAATATATACAAAACAGTAGATATTATAAGTGCTAATATCATAGCTTTTGGAAAAGTTTTTGATGGCTCTTTTACCTCTTGAGCAATATTAACCATATCCTCAAACCCAATAAATGCATAAAATGCTAAGAAACTACCTAAAAATATAATTCCTATATCAATGTTATTAAATTCAGGAATAAATTTTATATATTCTACTGTAGGATTTACTACATTATCAAAGCCTAAATATATTATAAGAAGTAAACCAAATATCTCTACAAATGTTAAAACTGCTGCAATGGTTACACTCTTTTTTATATCTATGCTTGCTACAAATACTAAAGTTAATAAAACTAATACTATTGCTAAAGTTGGATTTATAACAATAAACTCTTGAAGATAACCAATAAATCCATGAACTAATGCAGCAACTGAAATTAATCCTGAAATAGCTATAAAAATTCCAACACTAATAGATAGTATTTTTTTATTAAACCCTTCTTGTATATAAACAGCTTCACCAGCACTAACTGGATATCTTGATACCAATTCTATATAGCTAAGTGCTGTAAATACCGCAATAAAACAAGCGATAGCAAAAGATGCAACGCTTAAATAACCAGCAATAGAAGCAACTTTACCAATTAAGACATAAATTCCAGCACCTAAAATATTACCAAGTCCATAAAAAAGAAGATGCCAAGTTGATAGTTGTCTTGATAACTGTGATTTTTGCATAATGTTTTCCAAGAAAAATTTAGTATAACATGGTATAAGCTTATCTAAATTTAAATAAATTATTGTTAGAGTAGTTGTTTATTTAAAGATGAGTATAATAACAAAACAAAACAAGGAAAAATGATGCAAAAAACATTTGAACAAGCAATGGATTTTAGACATGCTTGTAAATCTTTTGATGAAAGTAAAAAAATCTCTAATGAGGATATAAAGTTTATACTTGAAGCTGGGCGAAAATCTCCATCATCGTTTGGTATGGAAGCTTGGAAATTTTTAGTTATAACAAATCAAGAGTTAAAAGAGAAGATAAAATCAGCATGCTGGAATCAAGCTCAAGTATCTGAGTGCTCTCACTTAGTTGTTGTCTTAGCTGGAATAGATTCTGTAAAAGTGGAATCAGGAGAGCCTGAAAAAAGGTTTTCAAGACGAGAAATGCCTCAAGAACAATTAGATTTTTACATGAATCTTTATTCTGGACACCTAAAAGATACTCTTAGTAGTGATGAAAATATTTATGTTTGGACATCAAAGCAAACATATATAGCAGTTGGAAATATGATGAGTGCAGCGGCAGTACTGGGAGTTGATAGTTGCCCTATAGAGGGGTTTGATAAAGAGAAAGTAGAAGAAATTTTAAATCTTGATATTAGTAAATATCAATTATCATTAGTTTTACCTTTTGGTTATAGAGTAGATGAACAATCCACTCAACAAAGACTAGCATATGATGAAGTAATAGAGTTTATCAAATAGATAAAAATTTTAGTATAATTGCAAAAAAATAAAGGTTATTAATGTCAACTTATATCTTTGGACATACAAATCCAGATTCTGACTCCATTGTTGGAGCTATATCTCTAGCATATTTAAAAAATCAACTTGGAGAGAATTGTATACCTACTCGTCAAGGTGATATTTCTCCTGAAACAGAGTTTATATTAAATAAATTTAATGTTTCACTTCCTGAACTTAAAACTTCTGTAGCAGGTGAAAATGTTTATATAGTAGATTTCTCAGATAAAGCTCAAGCTCCAAAAGATATTATGG
>JAFLJV010000253.1 GCA_022712845.1 Sulfurimonas sp.
AGTTCAACTTCTAATCGTAGTGGATATATGGGTGTTGCAATTATGGGGTTTTTATCAGCTCTTATAGTTGGACCTTGTGTTGCAGCTCCACTAGCAGGTGCATTAGTTTATATAGGTCAAACAGGAGATGCTATACTTGGTGGTAGTGCTCTATTTTTTATGAGTCTTGGTATGGGACTCCCTCTTATTGCTGTTGGAGTTAGTGCTGGTAAATTTATGCCTAAACCTGGTGCATGGATGAATATGATAAGTGCTATATTTGGTGTTATGATGCTTGGAGTTGCTATTTGGATGTTAGAGCGTATAGTAGATAGTTATATAACTATATCATTGTATGCAATACTTGGAATAGGATTTGCAATATACTTAATTAACTTTGATAGTAAGTCGCATGTTATTAGAAAGACTGTTGCAATAGTATTATTAACTCACTCTGTAGCTCTTTTTATTGGTGTTTTAGGTAATTCAAACAGTATGACACAGCCATTGAAATTTTTATCATTTAAAAGTACTCAAGTGAGTATGAATCAAACTACATCACATCTAAAATTTGAAAAAATAACTTCAATTGAACAACTTGATAATATACTAGCTAAAAATAGTGGTAAAAAAATTATGTTAGATTTTACTGCTAAATGGTGTTCTGCATGTAAAGAATTAGATGAGATTACATTTTCAGATGAAGAAGTAAAAACTAAATTAAGTGAGTTTGTTTTGATTAAAGCTGATGTTACAGATAATACAGATGAAGTAAAAAAGTTAACAAAAAAATATGGTGTTTTTGGTCCACCAGCTTTACTCTTTTTTGATGAAAATACTAAAGTAATAAAATCAAAAACAATTGTAGGATTTATTGGGCCAGAAGAGTTTTTAGTTCATTTAAATAATATATAAAATTAAATATTACTAGAAGCTATAAATGCAGTAAACTCTTTCACATACTCATTTGCATGATTTTGTGAAATCTCTTTTGCTAATTCTTTATCTATACCATCACCTAAAACTTTTTTATAGATAGTTTTTATCTCTTCTATATCATTTTTATTTTCTAACCTTCTTCTAAGACCAATTAGATTTAAACCTTTTATAGAGGCTTTGTTACCCTCTACTAATGTAAAAGGTGGGATATCATGAGTTATAACAGAAGCTCCACCAATCATAACTCCAGTTCCAATAGTGTTGTTTGCTTCAACGGTACTTAGTCCACCAACTATAACTTTTTCATGACATTTTACATTTTCATATAGTCTTACAGCATTAGTAAGGATGGAGCATTCACCTATTTTAACTCCATTAAGAATTTGAACATAAGCCATTAAAAAATTATTAGAGCCTATAGTAATTTTTTTATTTTTTCCTTGACTCTCTTGAGTTCCTATCTGACAAAATTCTCTTATATGTGTTTTAGCACCAATCTCAATATTTGATTTTTCACACCCTATAGCACAAAAACTAAAAATTCGAACATCTTTATCAATTTTTAGTTTTCCTTTTAGTATTATATTTGATTCGAGTTTACAACCAGATTTTACTACTACATTTTTACCAATATTACAAAATGGACCGATTATTACATCTGAAGCTATTTTTGCACCATCTTCTATAATGACCGTTTTGTGAATATTATTTTGATTCATTATTTACTCGCAATTTCTAATGTAATTATGCTGTCTTGCACAGAAGCAAGTGAGCCCATATCATCAGTATTTAAGTAATGTATAAATGCTTCAAGTTCATCTAAAAGAGCATTGCTTCTTTGAACAAAACAGTTTTTAGTTATATGTGAAGAAGCATTTATATTTATACGCTCTTTTAAACTTTGAGATAATAAATCTGCTTCAAAATATTTTATTTTACTCTCTTCATCAACTCTACATGCTACTGCAATACTTCTTTTTCTATATGGAGTTAACCAGTTTGTTGTTATATCACCAACTATTTTACCTTCGAGTTCAAATGCTAAAATTGCATTATCTTCGTGAGTTTTATGAATTTTTTGAGATTTAAAAACAGCACTTTTGACAATATTTTTATTTGTGATAAATCTAATTAAATCACTATCATGTACAGAAAGATCAGTTAAAATACCTACATCTGCAATTCTTTCAGGAAAAGCTCCACTACGAGTAATGGAGATAGATAGTATTTCGTGATCGGTTATTTCATTCATGAGAGCTTTCACAACAGGGTTATATCTTTCAATATGCCCTACACAGCTTTTTACATCATTAGCTTTAACAGCTTTTGATATCTCTTTTGCGTCATTAACAGTTGAAGCTGCAGGTTTTTCAATAAACATATGAATTTTACGAGCAGCACAGTTTAAGGCTATCTCTTTATGTAAATATGTTGGAGTTACAATTATAATAGCATCAGGTTTAGTTTCATCAAGCATTTTATCAACATCAGTAAAAAAAGGTTCTTTATATTCAGTATCTTTGACGATATCACAAAGTCCTACAATTTTAACATTGTCTATATTTTTAAGGGTGTTATAATGGTTTTTTCCCATTATCCCAAGCCCAGCTATTACGATTTTTTTCAAATATTAACCTTTAATTGCATCAACTATAAAATCTTGTTCACTCTCTGTTAGATAGGAACTCATAGGAAGTGACATTATTTGTGAAGATATTTTTTCACTAATAGGAAAGTCTCCCTCAGTGTAACCCAAGTTTTTAAAAGCTTCTTGTAAATGTAGTGGAATAGGGTAGTGTACAGCAGTTGGTATCTCTTTTTCTGTAAGTTTTTCAATAACAGCTTCTCTATCCTCAACTCTTATAGAGTACTGAGCATATACACTAGTATTTGATTCTGAAATTTGTGGGGTAATAACATTAGCATCTTCTAAGAGATCACTATATCTTGAACCAATCTCACTTCTAAGTTCAACTTCTTTGTCAAAATGTTTTAGCTTTACATTGAGAACTGCTGCTTGAATAGCATCAAGACGACCATTTATACCAATATATTTGTGTTTATATCTTTCATTTTGACCATGATTTAAAAGCATTCTTATTTTAATTGCTAATTCATCATCATCTGTAAAGATTGCTCCACCATCTCCATAAGCACCTAGAGGTTTTGATGGAAAAAAACTTGTACACCCTATAGTTGAGAGATTGCAAGATTTTTTTCCATTATATGTCGCACCAAAACTTTGACAAGCATCTTCTATAACTTTAAGATTAAACTCTTTAGCTAACTCATTTATAGCGTCCATATCCGCACATTGACCATATAATGAAACAGGCATAATAACTTTTGTTTTATCTGTAATAACATTTTTAATTTTTAATGGGTCTATATTATAAGTATCTTCTTGGATATCCACAAAAACAGCTTTAGCACCTAAAAATGCAATAACTTCAGCAGTTGAGATAAATGTAAAAGGGGTAGTGATAATTTCATCACCTGGTTTAATATCTAAAGCCATAAGAGAGAGTAAAAGAGCATCCGTACCACTACTGCAACCAATAGCATGTTTAGAACCTGTATATTTTCCTAAATTCTCTTCTAAAGAATTTAATTTTGCTCCACCTATAAACTGTGCAGAAGTTAGAACTTCTGAAATCTCTTTGTCTATCTCTGTTTTATACTCTTGATATTGTGCTTTTAAATCTATAAAATTAATTTTCATTTTTATCCTCAATTATTGATGCTACTGTTTTAGAGCTACCATGTTTTAAATATGCTCTTAATGATTTTGAATCATCTAAAAATTTATCTCTATTGAACCCATTGTAAGATTTAAGAAGATTTTGTACTGTTACATCATCTTGAATAAATTCAGGATGTAATTCTCTATCATTAAATTTACTAAACATAATATTACTCAACCCAATATGGCTTAATTTTATAAGTCTACTTGCAATAAAATAATCAAGTGGTTTAGCTATATAGGTAAGAATAAATGGCACTCCAATCAAAGAAGCTTCTAAAGTAGCAGTCCCACTACAAATAAATGCAAAATCAGCATTTAATAGTGTTTTATACGCATCATGGGCTATCTTAAAACTTGATAGATTACCATAAAGTTCATTTATCTCTTCTTTAGTGAAATGTTTTGGAATGATAATATTTGCTTGAATATTTAGTTTTTTTTCAAGCTCTATAAAGATTGGCATTAGCTTTTTAATCTCACCTTTTCTACTTCCAGGCATAAATGCAATATTTTTAACATCAGGGTTTAGTATGTTTTTATACTCTGTAATAATATCTAGTAAAGGATGCCCAACATAAGTGATTGGTGCATTTTTTGAGTAGTAATCTTTTTCAAATGGCAGTATAGATGCTAAGTGATCTATTGTTTTTTCAAGTACAGAAATTCTTTTTGGTTTCCAAGCCCATGCTTGAGGTAAAATATAGTAAATTATCTCTTTATCTGGATATCTTTTTTTTATTTTTTTAGCTAGTGGAAGATTAAAACCTGAAGAGTCAATAAGTAAAACTTTGTCCACATCTTTTGCCATATCTGCCATTTGTGAATTAAGTTTTAGGAAAAAAACTATTTTTTTAATAACATCAACAAAACCCATGATAGCAAGACTTCTTAAGTCAACAATGCTATCACCTAAATCACTATCAAATATACCAACAAACTCTGTTGTATCACTTAACTCTTTTTTTAATGATTTTAAATGTACATTGGCTGAATGTTCTAATGCACTAACGAGTATCTTCATATAGTATAGTTACTTTCATGTTTATTTATAAATGATAGGGTATCAAAAAATTTGTTAATATTTCATGTTTTATAAGGCACAAGAGACTATAATTTAACAAATATATTAAAGGTATTTAAATAATGGTAATTTCAAATGCAATATTATGTGATGTAAATGGAGAAAAACAAGCTGATATTCGTATAGAAGATGGAATTATTATAGAGATAGGAACTCTTTTAAAAGGTGATGAGATTATAGATGCTAAAGGGGCTTATTTTATGCCACTTTTAGTAGATACTAATGTAAGACTTCAAGATAAAGTTTTAAACTCAAAAAATATTAAAATTATTTCAAATGAAGCATTGTTGGGTGGAGTAGGGCATGTTATTTTAAATGCAGATAGTTCACCCACAATAGATAACGAAATAGTTTTAGAGTTTGCTCAAAATGGACTACATAATTTAGGTGGTGCAAAAGTTGATTTGATGTTAAACACTCTAAAAGAAGATTCTACTTTAAGTAATATTGCAATTTTACTAAAAAGAGGAGCAGTAGCACCATATATGAGTACCATAGCTAAAAATGATGTAGCTATTAAAATTGCTCAATATTGTCAAATGTATAACACTACACTTTTTTGTAAAGCCGAAGATAATTCACTTATAAATAGTGGAGTTATGTTAGAGGGAGATATAAGTTCAAAACTTGGACTTGCAGGAATTCCAGACTTAAGTGAGGTGCTTCACGTCTCTCGTATGATAGAGATAGCAAGACATTTTAAAATCAAAATTCTTTTTAAATCGATTACATCACCCCGTTCTATCTATCTAATTACTCAAGCAAAAAAAGATGGTGTTGATGTTATGTGTGAAGTGTCTATTCATCATTTAGTAAATTCTGATGAAGCTTGTGAAAATTTTAATACTACTGCTAAACTTGACCCACCATTGCCAAGCAAAAGTGATATGAAACTTCTACAAGATGCCCTTAAAAATTCTCAAATAGATATTTTAACAGCTCTTCATCAACCAAACTCTCCAGTAAATAAAGAGGTTGCTTTTTTTGATTCAGCTTATGGATGTGAAGCTATATCTCAAGCACTCTCACTTTATTATACTAAACTAGTAAAGTCAAAAATTATAAATATGAGTGAATTGATAAGATTAACAGTCAAAAATAGTGCCAATAGTATAGGTAGAGAAGCTGGCAGTATAGAAGTTGGAAAAAGTGTTAATGCTTTACTTTTTGATCCAAATATAAAAACTATTATAAATAATAAACAATCACTTTATAATCAAAGAGAACTTAGTGGTAAAGTTATTAAAGTATTTATCAACAACACATTAAGTGAGTATAATTAAATTAAAATAATTTTTAAGTGTTTATTAAAGATATTTTTTGATAAAATAGTCTTATGAAGATAATAATTTTAGATGATTCAAAAACTATGAGAAAAATTATTAGAGCCTATTTGTTAGAAGTGGGTGTTAATAGTGATGAGATATACCCTTTTGAAAATGGTTATGAGGCACTTGATTTCATAAAGATAAATGGTGCAGATATAATATTTAGCGATGTTAAAATGCCATATATGGATGGGTATGATTTTGCTTATCTTGTATTTAAAATATTGCCAACTTTGCAAAAATCTTTTTTTGCCATAAGTGGTGAGAGTAATCATGATAGTTTTATGAAGATGAATAAAGTAGGTGTTCACTATTTTTTAAAAAGACCTATTAATTTAGAATATTTTAAAGAGTATATTTTACCTAGAGTATTAGAGTGTCGTGCTGCTGAAATGTCAGCTTAAAGAAGTACACTTTCTTTTTTTATAAAACTCTTTTTTATACACATCAAATTTATCCTCAAGTATAGCTTCTCTTACCTCTTTCATAAGATTTAAATAATAATGTAGATTATGAATAGTTGCTAGTCTAAAGTATGCTATCTCTCTTGCACGAAATAAGTGATTTAAATATGCCCTTGAGTATCTTTGACAAGTTATACAACTACACTCACTATCTATTGGTGTTTCATCTTCTTTAAATTTTGCACCTTTTATATTAATACGACCAAAAGATGTAAAAAGAGTACCATTTCTTGCATTACGAGTTGGCATAACACAGTCAAACATATCAATTCCACGCTCTATATTTTCAATTAAGTCCTCAGGAGTTCCAACACCCATAAGATAACGAGGTTTATCTTTTGGCATATATTGCACTGTATGCTCAACTGTATCATACATATCTTGGTTTGCTTCACCAACTGAAAGTCCACCAATTGCAAATCCATCATAATCACTTAAAGCACAAAGTTCAGTTGCACTTTTTGTTCTAAATGCTTTATCTGTACCACCTTGAATTATTGCAAATATACTCTGATCAACCCCTATCCCTTTTGCTTGGTTTGCTTTATGATACTCTATTGATTCTTTTGCCCACGCTGTAGTTCTCTCAATTGATAGTGCAATTCTCTCTTGTGTAGCAGGAAGAGCTACTAAATCATCTAAAATCATCATAATATCTGAACCTAAATTATTTTGAATATCTATAACTTTAGTTGGAGTAAAAAAATGTTTTGAGCCATCTATATGAGAACGAAATTCTATACCATTTTCTTTAGGTTTAGAGATATCACTAAGTGAGAAAGCTTGAAAACCACCACTATCTGTTAAAAAACTTTTTGGGTATGTTGTAAACTTATGAAGTTTTCCCATTTTAGCAACAGTTTTATCTCCAGGGCGTAAATACATATGGTAAGTATTTGCTAAAATAATCTCTGCACCAAGTAAATCCAGTACATCTTGCATATCAAGAGCTTTTACACTTCCAGTAGTACCAACTGGCATAAATACTGGAGTTTTTATTGTAGAGTGTTTTGTTTCTATAGTACAAGCACGAGCATTTTTTGAAGTGGTTTCTAGAGTGAATTTCATAGTTATAGTTATCCTAAATTTATAAGTTTGAAATTATAACATTTTAGAAAGCTACTCCTACAAAGAATGTAGGAATAAAAATTTAAGTACGAAAAACTTCAAGTTTTGAATTTAGTTTATCCGTAAGTGTATTTAAGTGTTGAGCAGCTGCAGCAATCTCTTCAACACTTCTGGCATTAGTTCCTGAAATAGTATTTATTTCACCA
>JAFLJV010000236.1 GCA_022712845.1 Sulfurimonas sp.
CCATGGCTTGAGAGGTGCAGGGAGACAAAGGCTGCTATGGTATAGTCCCCCAGTAAATTCCTGAATGCATAGGCACTCTTTAAGCAGCTGGAGTGAACTTTGAGTTCTGTCACTCGGTTCTTAAGCATTTGGATTGATGCATCGATAACATAAACTATACTAACACCAATAGCAAAAACCCAAAGTGTTTCTATAGCATTGTTTGGAACAACTCTGTCATAAACATTCATTGTAAATAGTGGAGAAGCAAGAACAAAAAGATTTATGAGAAGTGAAGCATATAAAACATCTTTATACACAGGAATAGAGAGTTTTATTGTACTCCAAAACCAATGTTTCTGTTTAAGATGAAGCGTTCTTGTATTGTCATCTGTATATTGAATCTCTTGCTTAATCATAAAACCAAAACCAATATACTCATCTTCTAAGTCTTCAAAATCAACCCATTGCTCAATTGCATTGTCACCAGGCATAATAATCTTTACTTGTTCATGGTCTTCTGAAAAACTATCAAGTATACAGGCCCCTTGATTTGAAAGTAAAACTATCATTGGAAGCTGTAAAGGGGATATTTGTTTAAGCGGTCTTCTTATAAGTGAAGACTTTAGACCTGCTTTTCCTGCTGCACGAGAAAAAAGACCTTTAGCGTTGTTGATAGAAAACAGCTCTGGCGATTCTGCTCCAATTTCTATAGGAAGACCTGCTGTAAGTGCTTCTGCTGAAAAAGGTTTATAATACAGCTTTGTAAATAAAACTAAACTTTCAAGTAAAGCATCCATTCTTAAATTGTCAGCATTTGTTATGAGCATTTAAAACCTTTTTATTTATTTATTTATTTTTTTGACTACGATATCAACACGGTTGTTTCGTTTTTGACCAATGGAAGTTTCATTAGTATATATCGGAGCTTCATTGGACATAGCATGAACAGTTATACTGTCTTTAGCAGCTCCGGCTTTAATAAGAATATCTTTGACTATCTCAGCTCTTTGTGCAGAGAGTGAAAGCATTGTTTGTTCGTCCTTATCAGAATCTACATGACCAAGAATATCAAATTTTAAGTTTTCAAAACCATAGGTTTGAACTTGTTTGATGAGATTATGTAGTTCTTCTTCATTTGAGAAGTTCGCTTCATTATCAAACAAGAAACCAGTATATCTTTCTATCTGTGACATATTTGCAAAGGTTGTTTTACATCCATAAATGTCTTTCATCGCACTTGAAAGAGAGTTTGCACAGAGATCTTTTTCATCAACTATGAGATCTCTGTCTTTATCAAGGTAAATAGGTAGCGTATCTTTCTCTGGTTGTGGTAAAGCATTGCTTAAACCAACATTAGAGTAGATGGAATCTATAGTGTCTGTAAGTGCAGGAACTAGTATCCCCATAGCATCTAAGATTCTAAACTTAGCAAATAAAATACTATACTCAGTATTAATTACCTGTGCGCGAGAGCCTATAAAGTCATTTTGTGCTGAGAGCAAATCTAGGAGTGAGCGACGACCTAAGTCATACTCTTTTGAGTAAAGAGTAAGTGTTTTGAGGGAGAATTTTTTATAATCCTCAAGGTGTTTGATTTGTTGAGAGAGCTTTGTATGAGCAATCCAAGAAAGTTCTAGTCCTTCTAAAACCTGTCTTCTTAAATCATTTTTTGATTGTATTTCTTGATGGATTTGTGATCTACTTTGTTGGAGTGCTGAATCATCAGCAAAACCATTAAAGATATTATATTTTAGATAAAGCATTGCACGAAATCTTTCATCAGTTCCTTGAATTCCACTAAGATTTTTGTTCATTGACTGAGAAATTTCTATGTCAAAGGTAGGATAGTAAGGTGCTTGTTTTTCTTTGTATGTGGCTTGGGAAAGTTTAACATTATAAGCACTCACTAGTATTGATGGATTATTTTTTATAGCATACTGTGAAGCAGTCTCTAAACTCTGGGGAAGTGTTGCATTAAAAATAGGTCTTTTCATACTACCTTCATTTATATACTTTCCTAAAAGCCTTTTCATATTATGTATAGCATCTAAATGTGTGTTCTCTTGAACTACATAGTTTGACTTGGCTAAAGAAAGTGATGATTCTATTTTATTTACTTCTGAGAGTGTAGTTAGACCAGAATCGTAGAGTTTTTTAACCTTTATAAATATTTCTTCATTTATGTCAATATTATCTTGTGCTGTTTGAAGAAGCTCTTTATTTTTCATCACACGTAAGTAGATGTCAACAATCTGAAATGAGATATCGTTAACTTTTTCTATATAACTGTATGCTGCAGAAATCGTCCTATGTTCTTGTTGTTGTATCTTGTATGTTGTTGCAAAACCATTGAAAATATTTTGTGTATATGTTAGGGCATTTTGATATACACCTAAACCTAAAGTATTTGTAGGAATAGTTTTATTCACTAATGTAGTTTCACCAGCATAATTTTCTTTTTTACTACTTTCATAACCAGTACCGATAGAAATATCTAGCTTAGGGTAGTAGCCAGATTTTGCACTTGTAATATCTTCTTTCGTGTAATTATAATTTTTTAATCTCTCTAAGACGGTGGGGTTTGTTGAGAGGGTTTCTTCTATAGTATCCTTGAGATTTTCTGCAAGAAGTGCAGTACTTAAGAGGGTAAGAACAAGCAGGTTTAGTCTCATGTATTCTCCGTATTAAAAATAGTTATAAATCTTTCTTACATAAATTTAAACTATTATAGCAAAAAAAATAAATTAAGCAAGCCTAAATTTACAAAAGTAATCAAATTGTGACTACAACGTTTGTAATTGTGTATTTATGATATAATCACAATTATTTAGAAACAGGATTATCAGCGTATGCGTGCATCAGATGTAAGTGATATTTTAAACAATAAAGAGAAACTTTTAACACAAATATATTTTGATTTACAGATATATTTTGAAAATAAATACGGGTCTAATACAGTCGTATTTATGGAGATTGGAACTTTTTTTGAAGTGTATGAAGTTAACAACGATGATGTGCAAATTGGTAAGGCTAAAGAGATGGCTGAACTTCTTAATATTCAGCTCACAAAAAAGAACAAAAGTATTGTAGAAAACTCAGATAGGAATCCACTTTTAGCTGGAGTTCCGGCTGTGAGTTTTGAGAGATATTTAAACCGTTTAATCGCAGAACAAAAGTACACTATCATTGTAGTTAAGCAAAAAGGAAATCCTCCTAAAATTAGCCGTTTCGTTTCTCAAATTGTTTCACCTGGAACAAATTTTGAGCATATTGTAGATAATGATGACAACTACATTGTTTCACTTTTAGTTGACTGTTATCGTGGGATTTATAATGTTGGATACTCTGCTATAGATGTAACAACAGGAAAAACTTTTCTTTATGAAACACATGGAACAAGCGAAGACCCCGCATATGCACTTGATGAAGTTTTTAATCTTTTAAATATTTATAGAACTTCAGAGGTTGTTGTTACTTTTTTAGATGGAATCACAGATCAACGTCATGTGATGCAATACCTTGAAATTGCAGAGCACTATCACTACAGTGTCAACAATGAACGACCCAAAATTGAGTTTCAAAATACGCTTTTTGCACAAGTCTATCAAATCCAATCACTTCTCTCACCAATCGAGCATTTAGACTTAGAGCGAAGTCCAATGATTACAGAATCTTTAGCGGTGCTTATTCATTTTGTAATCGAGCACGATATGCACATAGTTCAAAAGCTTAGTATGCCATCGCTTATAGACAACCGTCGTTTTATGTACCTTGGAAACAATGCTCTTGAACAAGTTGGAATCATATCAAAAGATAAAAAAGAGTTTACACTTCTTAAAATGCTTGACAAAAGTGCAACAGCAATAGGGCGACGACTTTTAAAAGAGCGATTACTCAATCCTATAATGGAAAAAGAGGAGTTAGAGCGTCGATATAATCTCATAGAGAGAGTTTCTTCTCATATACGATTTTTAGATGAAACGATGCGTGGAATATACGATATACAAAGATTATCTCGCCGACTTTCTCTTGGACGATTACATCCTTTTGAGATGAATCAGGTGTATGAATCGATGTTAAGTGTAAAAGAGTTGATGGCGTATGTTAAAAAATATAAGATTCAACGTACTCCCTTTGGAG
>JAFLJV010000110.1 GCA_022712845.1 Sulfurimonas sp.
TGTTGATGAGATAAAAGACAAATCTTTAAAACGCCACCTTTTAACACTAACTACTGAGATAAAAAGAGTTACAGTTGAAGAGGAACTTCCATCTGCTGAAGTTATAGATATTGTAGAGAAAAAACTTTACGAAATTACTCAAGACAACCAAACAAGTGACTTTAAAGACTCTCCTAAAATGACTTTTGACACTATGGAGTACATCAAAGAGATGAAAGCTCGTGGTAATAATATCTTAGTTGGTGTTGATACTGGTTTTCACGAACTTAACAAAATGACAACTGGTTTTGGTAAGGGTGATTTAATTATTATCGCAGCACGACCTGCAATGGGGAAAACTTCTTTTATCCTAAACACTGTAAACTCACTAATCATGCAAGGTAAAGGTGTAGCTTTTTTCTCACTAGAGATGCCAGCTGAACAGCTTATGCTTAGACTTCTTAGTATTCAAACTTCTATCCCTCTTCAAAAACTTCGCGTTGGAGATATGAATGATGATCAATGGGGCAGACTTAATGGTGCAGTTGATAAAATGAATGATGCTAAACTTTATGTTGATGATCAAGGTAGTTTAAATATCAATCAACTTCGCTCAAAACTGCGAAAACTAAAAAATCAACATCCTGAAATTGAGATAGCTGTAATTGACTACTTACAAATTATGAGTGGTGTTGGAAATCAAGATAGACATCTTCAAGTATCAGAGATGTCTCGTGGACTTAAAATGCTTGCTCGTGAGTTAGAGATGCCCATAGTAGCACTTTCTCAACTTAACCGTGGACTTGAATCAAGAAATGACAAAAGACCAATGCTTAGTGATATTCGTGAGTCTGGTTCTATTGAGCAAGATGCGGATATTATTCTTTTTGTTTATCGTGATGATATTTACCTTTATAAAGAGGAAAAAGAGCGTGAAAAAGCAGCTAAAGCAGAAGGTAAAGAGTTTATCCCCACTTATATAGAAAAAGAGGAAGAAGATGCTGAAATAATTATAGGTAAACAAAGAAATGGTCCAACTGGTCATGTAAAACTTGTATTTCAGAAAAAACTTACTCGCTTTGTTGATGCACCTGCATATTCACAAGGAGTTGAAACCGTATATGAAAATGTAGATACTCGCTCTGCAAAGGTTGATATGGGAAGTGAGTCCATCTCAATGACACCAATCTAGTTATGCAAAATTAGCTATGATAGAAAAGGTCTCACTTTTTAATTCAAAAAGAGACTTTTTCCTGTTTTTTTTAATATCTTCATTTATCCTGCTTTACTCTTTACTTATAGAATATAACGAGTATAAAAAATTTACCCGTTTTGATTCACAAATCATCAATGCAACTGTTGTTAAACAATACTCTAAAACTAAAGATTTTAAAACTACTCAGATACTAAAACTAAAATCTGAAAATGGTTTAAGTTTTTATACTAGCTCTAAAAAACAACTCAAAAATCTTCTTCAAAAGCGAGTAAATATTAAAGTATATGGTGGTAAAATGAGTTTTTATCAGTACCTTACATATTTTTATGCATATACAAAAATCAAGTTTATTTATGAAGATAAAATTTTAAAAGAAAAATTAAATTCTCATATTTCCTCTTCTCACTTAAATAAAGATATAGCAAATATCTATCAAGCTCTTTACACTGCTACACCACTAAGGAAAGAGCTACAAACCACATTCTCTACACTTGGAGTCTCTCATTTACTTGCTATTAGTGGTTTTCATTTGGGAGTTCTTAGTGCTTTACTTTTTTTCTTTTTAAAACCTACTTACAGCTTTTTTCAAAACAGATATTTTCCATATAGAAACTCTAAATTTGATATATTTAGTATAGTAGTGATTATTTTATTGTCATATCTAATATTTTTAGACTCTCCACCATCACTTCTCCGTGCTTTTGGAATGCTTTTAGTTGGATTTATACTTTATGACAGGGGTATAAAAATTATCTCTATGCAAACTCTTTTTGTAACTATTATCTTTCTTTTATGTTTTTTTCCAAAACTATTTTTTGCACTTGGCTTTTGGCTTTCTGTAAGTGGTGTTTTTTATATCTTTTTATTTCTAATTCACTTTAAACACTTAAGTAAAATCTGGCAATTTATCTTAGTCCCGTTTTGGGTGTATCTTTTGATGTTACCATTTTCACTTGTTATATTTGGTAATTTTAGTATTTATCATCCACTCTCAATAATTTGGACATCACTTTTTACACTTTTTTATCCACTTAGTATTTTTCTACATTTTATTGGATTTGGAAATTTATTGGACACTCTATTAGAGAGTTTAATACTTTTAGCAAAAGAATCAAAACAGATAGAACTTAGTTTTATGTTTTTAATTATACAAATATCTATCTCACTCTTTAGCATCTTTGATAAGCGATTTATCTATACTCTGCTTACTTTTAGCTTCGGACTTTTTATATACGCAATCTATCATATAACATAATTTAAGACCATATATAAAAATTATCCAAGAAACATATATCCATAAAAATAAGAACATAACAATAGCAAAAGATCCATACATTGTAGTATATGATTTATTGTAAAAAACATACTCTATAAAAGCATTTTTGGAGATACTAAACACTATAGATATGATAAATGAACTAATTAAAGAGGCTTTCACATTAACTTTTGCATTTGGTCCAATTTGAAAAATAAGAAAGAACAATGCCCAAATGATTAAATATGGAATTATTGGCAATATATTTACACCAGAAGTTATAGAATTTGACTCTATCATAATTGCTAATTTTGCTGTTATATAAAAAGATGCCCCTAAAGCTATAGGAGTTAAAGTGAGCATAGTCCAGTATGTTGTAACTGACTCCCAAAGAGTTCTAGGTTTTGCATGAAAAATTTTATTTGCGATATATTCAAAATTTTTAAAAAACAGAAGTGAAGCAACTAAAATCATAACAAATCCTATCACTCCTAGTTTTGCAGAATTTTGTAAAAAACCATCGATATATCCCATAATAGTTTCTGAATTTACAGGCATAAGATTTGAGAATATGAACCCTTTTATAGTTTCATAATGCTCCTCAAATGATGGTAAAGAAGTGAGAAGTGTTAGCATAATCAAAAGAAGGGGAATGATGGTAAATATTGTATAAAAACTAAGACTAGCGGCAAAAAGAGTAAGCTCTTTATCTACAAATGTTGTAATAAAAAATTTTATATGCTTTAAAAATTTTACATATTTTAACATTTAAATTGTCTCCTGTTTTATAATATTAATATGATATAATATCCTCATTTTTAAAATTATAACATAGATGAGGTCACCACATGAGTACAAGGCAGAGAATATCAGCCATATTAGCTGGACTGTTTTTTACATATTTAATTGCTATGGTTATCATAATAGCTTTCAATTTTAGAGGTTTTGGAATTGAAAATGCAGAAAAAAGAGCTCTACTAACTGCTGAAGTTGTTAAAAGTGGTTTAACTGCTCACATGGTCAATGGTATGATGGACAAACGTGCTTATTTTCTTAATGAGATTGAAAATATTGAAAATATTAGTTCTATTTGGATTGCACGCTCACCTACAGTTATCAAACAATTTGGTCAAGGGTTTAATAACGAACTTCCTCGTGACGCTATAGATAGAAAAGTACTTAAAACTGGTGAAATTGAAGAGTTAATGACTGAAACAGCTACAAAAAGTACTATGCGTATGACTATTCCTTTCACTGCAACAGCATTTGGAACAACTAACTGCTTAGCTTGCCATGATGCTAAAGAGGGAGAAGTTCTTGGTACAATAAGTATGGTTATTGATGTTAGTGATGTTAGAGGTAGCAGTTTAGTTACTGTTGGATATACAGCATCTATCGCAATTTTTATAATGTTATTAATTTTACTAATTGTAAATAGATTTTTAAAACCATATGTAAATATTTTTTACTCTATTAAAAATGTTATGAAAGCTGCATATAATGGAAATTATTCAAAACGTGTTGATGGTGGAAATTTTAAAGAGAGTAAAGATGTTGCAGATATGCTTAACACTCTGCTTGAAAAATTACAAAATGTTTTTGATGAGATTGATAAGAAAGTATATGTTTTTCTTCAAAACAAAAATAAAGAAATTTCCAGTGATCCATTAATAAATATAAATAATACAATTGATCAACTCTCTGAAATATATAAATTTAAACAAACAATAGAACATGATGAAGAACTTGAAGATATCTATAATAGATTAGCATATGTATTCCAAACTAAATTTGCTCTAGAAGATTTTAGTATTATTGAAGCTGATAGAATTAGTGGTAATAAAACTGTAGTTTATACTGTAAATGATTGCCATTGTAGTGTTTTAAAAGGGGAATGCCGTGCTGATAGAATAAACTCTATTGTAGACTCAACAATATTTGATCATACATGTCCATATTTTAACGAAGATAAGAAAGACCTAAAATACATATGTATCCCATACACTATCTCAAATGAGTTAAATCTTATTATATCAATCATTGCAAAAAACGAAGAAGATAGCTTAAGAATTAGAAATTTCATAGGTCTTATTGAAGATTATATTGCTACAGCACAACCTGCTATTGTAAGTAAAAAACTGATGCAAATTCTAAATAAAATCGCAAGAGTCGATCAGTTAACAGGTATGTATAATCGTAAATATCTTGATGAATTTACAGAGACAACTATTCCTCAAGCATTAAGAACAAATACTCCATACGGTATATTAATGATTGATATTGACTTCTTTAAAATGATTAATGATACATATGGGCATGATGTAGGAGATGAGGGAATCAGGGTTGTATCTCGTGTCATTAAAGATTCTATACGTGAATCAGATGTAGCTATTCGCTTTGGTGGAGAAGAATTTATAGTGCTTCTTCATAACTGTGACAAAAAATTTATAAAAGAAATTGCTGAAAAAATTCGTATAAGTTTTTCTGAGCAAGTTATTAATGCTGGTTCAGAATCATTTAGTAAAACTCTTAGCGTTGGTACTGTTATGTTTCCTGAAGATAGTGGCAGTATTTGGAAATGTATTAAATATGCTGATATGTCACTCTACTATGCTAAAGAGCATGGTAGAAATCAAGTAATTTGTTATGATAAAAGTATTATAAATGATGTTTCTATGCAGGATTCTTTCTAATTTAACTCTCTGAACAATTATTTTAAACCCATTTTTGCTGGGTTTAAAATATTGTTTGGATCAAATGCCATCTTAATTGATTTAAACAGATTCATCTCTTCATCCGTAAAAGCCATATGCATATATGGTGCTTTTGCAAGACCTATTCCATGTTCTCCACTTAAAGTTCCACCTAAATCTATAGTTGCTTGAAAAACTTCTTCTATAGCCTTGTAAGCAATCTTAACCTGTTCAGGGTCATTTCCATCAACCATAACATTTGTATGAACATTACCATCACCAGTGTGTCCAAAACATGGGATGTTTATAGCATACTTTTCAGCAATAGCAGAAAACTTCTCTAATAGTTCTGGAAGAGCTGCACGAGGAACTGTAACATCCTCATTTAATTTTTTACTGCCATACACACTAAGAGCTGGAGAGGCATTACGACGAGCAAACCAGATATCTGCTACCTCTTTTTCATTTTGTGCTATTTTAAATTTTTTACATCCATTCTCAAGAAATACTTTCTCAATTTGTGCTAATTGAAAATTTAAATCAACTTCTAAATTTCCATCAACATCTGTAACTAAAAGAGCTCCAGCATCTACAGGTAAACCCTTGTTAAAAGTTTGTTCAACTGCACGAATAGTCAAGTTATCTAAAAATTCCATTGCAACAGGTGTAATCCCGCTAGCCATAGTTTTATAAACAGCGTTCATAGCATCACTTACACTATCAAAAATTCCCATAGCTGTTTTGGTAAGTTTCGGTTTTGGAATAAGTCTTAAAGTTATCTCACTTAGAACTGCTAAAGTTCCCTCTGAAGCTATTAATATACCACTTATATTATATCCTGCTACATCTTTTATGGTTTTTTTACCAGCTTTTATAATGTCACCATTTGGAAGTACCGCACGAGTTGCCATCACATAATCTTTTGTTATCCCATACTTCGCAGCTCTCATTCCGCCAGCATTCTCACTTACATTTCCACCTAACGTTGAGTAGTCTTGAGATGCTGGATCTGGTGGATAAAAAAGTCCTATCTCTTCTACAGCTTTTTGTAAATCCATATTTATAACACCAGGTTGAACAACTGCTACCATATTTTTAACATCAATCTCTAAAATTTTATTCATATGTTTTTCCATAGCCAAAACAATTCCACCGCTACTTGGAAGTGCACCACCTGTAAAACCACTCCCCGCACCACGAGGAACAATTATTATTTTATGCTCATTACAATACTTTAAAATTTTACTTATATCATCTTCATTTCTCGGAAAAATCACAGCATCAGGCTCAAAATGTTCTCTTGTCGCATCATAAGAGTATGCTATAAGATGTGCTTTATCAATATAAATATTATCATTACCAACAATATCTGTAAAGTATTTTACATGTTTAGAATCAATCATAAACTACTCCTTTATATTAAAATCTTTAAGTATGTATTGTAATTTTTCGTCACTATTTTTTATCTTTTGATAAAGATCTTTATTATTTGGGTTTGCTTTTGCAATAAGTTTATAATAATGTGGCTCATAATCTTCAAGTTCACTACTGCCTTCTCCCCACCAATTAGAATCAATCTCTTTTATTCTTGTATAAAAAGGAAGAACAACCTCTTCTTGAACCAATGAAACAGTTGTGGCTGCTAATATTTTAAAGCTTTTAGAATCTAATGTATATATAGTATTGTCTAAAAATATATAAATTAAACCTATAGAGTTACTATCACTTACTCTTGTAAAATCTTCTCTTAGAGGTGTTGGATGTCCACTAAATGAAAGAGTTGTAGCAAAGATATCTGGGTGTACCCACTGTACTTGAGACTTTTTAGTAATTCTATAATATATATCCTCACTTGGAGCAATTAAAAGTCCTCTGCTATATCCAAAAGTTAAAACTACGTTGTCACCAATTTTTACTTTAAAATTTACATTTGGCAAAGTATCATTTCCAAAAGCAGTATAATCACTAAGCTTAAGTGTTGCTACTTTAGTATCTTTATCAAATTTTGTTACTTCAACATTTTTTATAATTGTTTTATGGTTATCATTTATTTTATGGATAACCCAACCACTCATGCCAACATCTATTTTATCAATCTCAATAGTTATTTCTGTTGCATCTGAATTTATACTAGTTATAGGAGATTTTATAACACTTCCAAATAGCTCTAACATAAAAATTAATAATAAAAATATATACTTCATTTTTCTCTTCTTTGCAATAATATACTAGACCTCTTGCATAATTCTTAATAATTTCAGCATTTTTTATTTCTCTGAGGCTATTAGGAGTTATGTAAGAAGTCTAAAGAGATTATATCAAACAAACCTCAGACTAAGCCAAATTTTGTTAGAGTTTCGCAATTATTTTTAAATTTTTCAGTTAGTGATCTTTTTATTTTTCCCTGACATAAAAAACTGCCCAGAAGTCTATTTTCTTTATTAATCAGCAGGCTGACATTATTTATTACTTTTTTAGCATGTTCAGAATCGGGATAGGCTCCCAACGTTCCGAAAAAACCGACATCTTTACCTTTAATACTATCGATGTAGGTTATGGTTTTGTTATCTGCTGTGCCCTTGTTCACCCAGAATCCCATAATAATCCAATCGTAATTCTGTGGCGAAGGAGCATCTTTTACGGCATAAAAATCTGCCGTATCTTTGTAATCATTATATATATTTTCAGCCA
>JAFLJV010000111.1 GCA_022712845.1 Sulfurimonas sp.
TGGACATATACACTTGATGAGAGAGCAAATGAGTTAGAAGAAGGTCATACACATGAAGAAACATTTCAAGTAAGTGTATCTGATGGTCTTGGTGGAATTGCTACGCAGACTGTGAGTGTTACTATTAAAGGTACAAACGATGTTCCAGAGTTTGTAACAAATGATGCGATAGAAATACAAATGCATGAAGATACTCTTATTGATAACGGTTCAGTTGCTAGCGGAACAATAGATTTATCTACAGCAATAGTCAATGATGTAGATAATGGAGATGAAAATCTTTATATAGCTCAAGTTGATGGAAATACAGTTGATTCAATAAATGGTTATACAAGTAGTGTAAGTTTTACTTATAGTGTAGGGACTGATACATTTACAATCAATGCAGATGTGACTATAAAACAAGATGGGACATATACTATAGATAATATAGGAGATTTAAATCCTATTCCAGATGGAATACAAGCAGTAGCTACGATTAACTTTAGTATAGCAGACCCACAAGGTGTATTAACTACAACTACAAAAGCATTTACTATGAGTATAGAAGGGGATAATGATGCGCCAAAGGCAAATACAGCACCTGTTTCATATCCAATAGGTGGTGGTAATGTAACTATAAATGCACTCTCATACGCTACAGATATAGATACTAATGATAGCCTTACGCTTACAAATGTTCGTATTATATCAAGTGGTCATAATTCAGAATATGATTCTTCTAAGGTTGGTACGCTTGCAAGTGTATCAGTAGTAAACGGTAAAATAATTTTTAGTGCAGGGGATGAATATACTTACCTTGGACTAGGTGAAGGGGCTACGGTACAAATAGCTTATACAGTAAAAGATGAAGGAGGATTAAGCTCTGATGCTACTGCGGAAGTTACGGTTTTAGGTGTTAATGATGCACCAACTGCTGTGGATGACACCCTTTCTTCTTCTATTTTAGAGGATACTTCTAGAACGATAAATGTTGCAACGCTTTTAGCAAATGATACAGATATAGATGGGGATACTTTAACACTAGAATCAGTTCAAAGTGCACAAAATGGAACAGTAACATTATCTGATGATGGATTAAGTATAAACTTCACTCCGGACAAAGACTATAGTGGAAATGCAAGTTTTACCTACACTATAAATGATGGAAATGCCAAAACAGCCACAGCCACAGTAAACCTAAATATTGAAGCAGTAAATGATGCTCCAAATGCTTATGGTGAGCATATAACTAAGATTTCAGATAAGGTAATAAGTTATCCTGAGTATCCTACTCAATCTTCGACAGCTTTTACTTTTACAGATGATGTTGATATTTTAGCGACTGAAATAGATAATTTAGATACTGAGGGTTCTGTATTATCTGTATCCACAACAAGCTATCGTAAAGTAAATGATTTACATTATTATGATGAGGACACTGGTAATGTTTTTACTACTACTGAGGAAGGAAGTTCTATTCTTAGAAATTATGACGCTGATAATGAGATGGCAGTTGATTCTCTAGGAGAATATAACGAGGGTCTAATATATAAAAATAACTATGATTATAATAAGGCAGTAATTAAGTTTAATTCAAGCGTTGCATTAGATGAACAAGATAATGTTGGTATTAGCATAAGGAATGAATATGGTAGTATAGTTATAGAAAAAAGTAGAGTAGTAGATTATGATGCACAAACTATTACCATAGAAACTGAGGAGGCCTTTAGATATATTGTTATATATGCAGTTGATAGTAAATATACTGGAGAAGAAACAGAATTTGGAATTGATAGAATAATCTATAGTCATGTGCAGTACGATACTTTAGTGCCTTTTGTAATAGATTCAGAAATGCTACTGGCAAATGATGTAGATGTAGATAGTTCAGGTCCTTTAAGTATAACTCTTAAAGATGGAAAACTTTATCAAAAAAATAATGATCATGGGCTTGCAGGTACTGATGCAGATTTTGGAGCAGAAGATACTCTCATTGGTACTGTTTCAATTAATGGCGATGGAAATATTCTCATAAGGCCGAACAGTGGGTTTGATAACTCGAGTGGAGCAGAATTTTTAAGATTTTCTTATGCTGTAAAAGATGAAGATGGAACTATTAGTGATTATGTGTGGGCAACAATCGATGTTAAAAATGGAACTGTTACTGATTTAGGTTTGAGTTATACACAAAATGAAGTTAGTATTTTAAGTCATACAGAAGAGATTGGTTATGATTACGATGCTAATGGGAATGTTGTTGGGATTGAAATTGCAAATATTTATACAACAACAGATAAGTATATTATTGGTTCAGATGATACAAATATTTTAGAAGTAGATGGAAGTATCAACCTTACAGATATTAGAGATATAGAAATACT
>JAFLJV010000112.1 GCA_022712845.1 Sulfurimonas sp.
AACTGATGGAAAATGCGAAGATAGCAGCACTTAAAGATGAAAATGTAAACAGAACGATTGAGGGCTTATTTAAAACTACGCATCATATTCAAGATCGTGTTATGAAACTTAGAATGGTTCCTATTCAAGACAGTTTTGAAAAAATGAAAAGAGTAGTAAGAGATACCAAAAAGGCTATGGGTAAAGAGATAGAGCTTCATATTAAAGGTGAGAAAACAGAAGTGGATAAAGTCATGGTTGATGCTCTGTTTGACCCATTGGTTCATTTGGTGCGAAATGCAATCGACCATGGAATAGAGACCAAGGGAAATATATTTTTAAATGCTTATCATAAAGCCGGAAGTGTATATATTGAGATAGAAGATGACGGCATAGGTTTAGACAAAGATAGAATTATTGAGAAAATCAGAGATGAAGGTATATTAAAAAGAAGTGAGATTGAGGAGCTTAATGAAAATCAGATTTATCAGCAACTACTCAGAGCCGGTTTTACCTTGAGTAAAGAGGTAAGTAAAATCTCAGGCAGAGGAGTTGGACTTGATGTAGTGAACACTTTTATTAAAAGCAACCGAGGAAGAATTGAAATAATATCCCAAAAGGGAGAAGGTTCGCTTTTTAGAATAGTACTTCCTTTAACCCTTGCAATAATAGATGGAATCATTGTAAGAAGTTCTGGACAAATTTTCATTGTTCCTACATTAAGTATCTATGAATCATTTCAACCAAAAGCAGAGTCAGTACATACGGTAAAAGAAAAAGGGGAGTTTGTCTCTTTAAGAGAAGAGATAATTCCGGTAATCAGATTAAATAAAATTTTAGAAACTGATGGAACTTATCCGGATATGAATAAATCTGTTTTAATGGTAAGCGATGGGGAAAAAGGACGTTTTGCACTTTTAGTCGATGAGATAATAGGCAGACAGCATATAGTCATTAAGCCTTTGGGCGGACTGACAAAAGATAGAAAAGAGTTTAGCGGCGGTGCAGTTTTAGGAAATGGTGAAGTGGTACTTGTACTAAGTCTTGGGAGTTTCTATTGAAAAACATAGCTTTTAAATTGGATGAAATAAATTTTAAACTCTTAAAGACACTAATATATAGAATAACAGGAATAAATCTATCTAATTCAAAAATATCTATGATTGAGGGCAGACTTGCTAAAAGACTTAGGAAATTAAAACTTACAAGTTTTGAGGATTACTATCTTTACATAAAAAAACATGATAATTCTGATGAGATAATAGAGCTTATCAATGAGATATCAACTAACGTAAGCAGTTTTTACAGATCCAGCAATCAATTTATATATTTAAATGAGGTGATAGAAAAAAAGCGTGCTGCAATGGATAAAAAATTAACTATCTGGTCTGCAGGCTGTGCAGGGGGACAGGAAGCATATTCGATATTGATATATCTGATTGAAAATATAGATGATTTCATATCTTGGGATATTAAAATCTTGGCTAGTGATATTGCACAGCATGCCCTCCAAAGTGCTATAGAGGGTATATATAACAGCAATGACCTTAAAACAATGCCGATTGATCTTAAACAGATATATTTCAAGTCTAAGATTGTAGATAAACGGATGCAATACAGAATTAATAATAGACTAGAAAAATATATTAAATTTAGAAAATTTAATTTAGTATATGACAACTATAATATTTTAAATGCACGCTTTGATATTATATTTTGCAGAAATGTCTTAATATATTTTGATGAAGATACCAGGTTCAAGGTTCTCTATCACCTTGCAGGGTGTTTGAAAAAAGATGGATTAATATTTTTAGGAAGTGCTGAAACGGCAACTACTGCCTCTTTTTTAAATATGGTCCATCCAAATATATATGAGCAAAAAAAAGGAGATTTAAATGACAAACCTTAATCAAATAAGTGATAAAGAACTGTTACAGGCTATACGCACTAGGCTTGATGAGAAAGAAGATTCATTAGCTAATATGGAAAATATGACCAAAGAACTTATTGCAATAAATGAAAAGTTGCAGCATGCCGATGAGATTAAAAGTAATTTTCTCTCCCTTATTAAAAATGAGTTTAATAACCCACTCTCAAATCTTTTAAATCTCTCAAAGATGTTAGAGGCAAATAAATTTCCCGATAAACATGATGAGATTGTCAGAATGGTAAGAGTGGAACTTATGGATATGGAGTTTCATTTTAAAAATATATTTTGTGCTGCTGAAATTGAGTCCGGTGAAACCACGGTAGAATATAATGAAATCAACGTTGAAGTACTTTATAAAGATTCCATTAGAATCTTAAGATATCTTATAGAGGATAAATCACTTGAATTAAATGCAGATTTTAAAGTTGATACCTTAATTACTACTGATGCATCAAAACTCTTTATAATCATACTAAATTTACTCTCTAATTCCTGTGAATACTCCTATGAATCAAAAAAGATAAATTTTTCACTCAATATCAAAGAGGATACTCTTTATATTGAAGTTGAAGATTTCGGTGAAGGTATAATAGTTGAAAAGAGTGAAGATATATATCGCAGTTTTACACAATTTAGTCATGGAAACATTCGTTCCCGTTCAGGTCTAGGGCTTGGATTAAGTGTTGTCAAGGGCTACTTGGACAACTTAAACGGCAAGATAAGTTATAAAAGTTCTAAAGGGCATACAGTGTTTTATGTAGAGTTGCCTCTATTAAATAAAGAATCCCAGAGCAGCAGTATAGATTTTGATACATTTATATTTGATAAAGAAAATACTGTAGAGCTATGAAATATCAATCTGTATTTTTGCACCCGGGCGAACTGCTTATAGCAAATGAACCAAATGAACTAATAACAGTTCTTGGGTCATGTGTCTCTGTAGTACTTTATGATAAAATAAAAAAGATTGGTGGAATGAATCACTATATCATGCCTCTATGGAATGGTGATGAACTGAAAAGTCCAAAGTATGGAAATATTGCCGTTGTTAAACTTATTGAGAAAATGATAGAGAATGGTTCTAAAATAAAAAATCTTGAAGCAAAGCTTTTTGGAGGTGCACAAATGTATGGTGCAAGTTCTGCATTTATGATAGGATATAGAAATATAACGGTTGCTAAAGAGATTTTATATAAATATAACATACCAATTATTGCCCAAGATACAGGTGGCGATAAGGGGCGTCATATTGCTATGCAGAGCGATACGGGAAAAATATTTTTAACATATCACAAATAAAGGAAAAATCATGGGTATAAAAGTCTTAATAGTTGATGACAGTGCGACAGTTAGAGCGGTTATTAGCGAGATGTTGAGTCATTATAGGGACATAGTAGAGATTAAAACCGCACCTGATGCATTTATCGCGCGTAATAAAGTTATAGATTTTGAACCTGATGTTATATGTTTGGATTATCAGATGCCAAAAATGAATGGGGTAGATTTTTTAAAAAGGCTTATGAGATACAGACCAACTTCGGTTGTAATGGTTTCAGCCTGGACAAAAGATGGAGCTGATATTACTCTTGAAGCACTAGAAAATGGTGCAGTTGATTATGTACTAAAACCACCTTATGATTTAACTGCTATGGAAGAGGAGTTAATAACAAAAATTAGAGTTGCAGCTAAGGCAAATCCAAATAGAACACATGCTATGGAAAAAGTTATAACAGATTATAAGGGAATTAGAAAAAATCATCTGCCTATCGTTGCAATTGGAGCATCAACCGGTGGTACATACGCTATTTCAGAGATGTTGATGCAGATGCCTAAGAATGCTCCCGCAATTGTAATCGTGCAACATATGCCAAGCGGATTTACCACCTCTTTCGCACAAAGACTCAATACTACATGTTTGCTGCATGTACATGAGGCAAAAGGCGGTGAGATTTTAGAACCTGGGAATGTTTACATAGCACCTGGAGATCATCATATGGTAGTTAGACAGCATAATGGAAAATATGTATTAGAGATTGGAAAGGGAGAAAAAGTC
>JAFLJV010000113.1 GCA_022712845.1 Sulfurimonas sp.
GTTCTTCATAAAATTGTTGTAGGAATGGATAAAATACATAAAGAGCTACACAGAACAAAAGAAGCTTTAGAATCTATAAATAAAAATCTTGAAGCGATTGTAGATGTGAGGACTATGGAGCTTCAAGTTGCTAAAGAAGTAGCTGATGAAGCGAATAAAATGAAGTCTGAATTTTTGGCAAATATGTCTCATGAGATTAGAACACCAATGAATGCTATTATTGGGTTTACAGATTTACTTGCTAAAGGTATATCTGATGCTACTCATAAAAACTATGTAAAATCGGTTCAAGATAGTTCTAAAATTTTACTTACTATTATTAATGATATTTTAGACCTCTCAAAAGTAGAAGCTGGAAAAATGAAGATAGAGTGTAATCCTACAAATATTAGAGTGCTTTGTGATGAATTAAATAGTATTTTTTATCATAAAGCAAAAGATAAAGCACTATCATTGAATATACATGTAGATGATAATGTACCAAAAAGTTTGCTAATTGATGAAGTTAGAATTAGACAAATACTTTTCAACCTAGTAAGTAATTCTTTAAAGTTTACTATAGAAGGCTCAATAGATATAAGAATAACAACTTCATCAATTGAGGATAAACATACTAACCTTATTTTAGAGGTTGAAGATACCGGAGTAGGTATGGATAATGAGCAACAAAAACATATGTTTGAAGCCTTTTCTCAACACTCAAATCAAAGTAATAAAGTATATGGTGGAACTGGTTTAGGTCTAGCTATTACAAAACAATTAGTAGAATTAATGGGTGGAAATATTTCTCTAAAGAGTCAAAGAGATATTGGCTCTAGCTTTATTGTGACATTACATAATATTGAGATTTCTGATATGGAATCAGTTGATTATTTAGCAAAGAATACAGAAGTTATTTTTAAAAAAGCGACCTTACTTATTACAGATGATTTAGAGTTAAATAGAGTTTTACTTAGAGAGTACTTTAAAGATACTCAGCTACAAATAATAGAAGCAAAAGATGGTCAAGAAGCTGTTGATGCCGTGAAAGAAAATGATATTGATATGATTTTGATGGATATAAAAATGCCAAATAAAAATGGCTATGAAGCAACAAAAGAGATTAAAGAGTTTACTAATGTGCCTATTATTGCAATTACTGCCTCTGTAGTTTCTCAAAAAAATAATGAAGAAAATAGTATTTTTGATGACTTTTTACATAAACCAGTTGAAATAGATACTCTTGTTCACTCAATGTCTAAGTTCTTAAAATGTGAAATTAAAACAATAGAGAATAGTAATATAAGTTTAGATACAAATATAGAAAATATCTCTTTAGAGAAATATCCAGAATTATTAGAATTATTAAATAAAGCTAAAGAGGGTGGAGATATAGAGTTAATACAAGAATTTGCTAATGAACTTGATAATTTAGGAGAAAAAGATAACATAGAAGTATTTCAAAAACTTTCAATTCAAATATCATCTGCTGTTAATAGTTTTGATATTGGAGAGTGTGAGCTTTTACTTGGGAAGTTTGAGTAAGTATTGAGTATATTTAGGTTAGTTTGTTAAAATTTTGAAAATATACTCTAAGGGGATTTATTTGCTTAAAAAAACAGCTATATTTATAATTATTATACTATTTGCCATACAGCTAGTTAGTGTAGATAATATGAATCCACCAGTTAATGAAAAAATTACCCTAAAAGCACCAAAAGAAGTGATAAGCATATTAAAACAGAGTTGCTATGATTGTCATTCATATGAAACTAGATGGCCTTCATATTCAAGTGTAGCGCCCATTTCTTTTTTTATCTCTTCGCATGTAAAAAATGCTAGGCGTGCCATTAACTTTTCCAAGTGGAGGGAAATTGATAAAAAGATAAAAATACAAAGACTTAAGCGTGCTATCGTAACTGTAAACAATGGGCGAATGGCACTTCCAAGTTATGTTTTTGCTCATAAAGAGGCAAAGCTAAAGAAAAATGAAAAAACTATTTTAACAAATTGGTTTAAAAAAGAGTTAGCTGCTCTTAGTGATAACAAGATAATTCAAGATTGAAAATATAATTAAAAGGCTATTTTAGAAATGTCATTTACCTACTTCAAAAAACTTCTGCTCTATATATTAATTGTATTAATTATATCGATAGCCTATTTCATTTATGCATACACTATGTATCCAGCTTCTAATCAAAGAGAAACATTTTTAAGTGAAATTGGAGAAGCTTTAGGTGTCTTGGGTGTATGGGGTTTAACATTTATATATGGACGTACTCTTTTAAAACTTTTAATGGGTGAAGGACCACTGGCTAAGCGGCTTATACCAGACTATAGTGCACCTAGCGCTATGTCTATTTTTCAACGCTTATTGAACTTTTTAAATAAAACTCATGTCTATTTTGGTATTGCAACGATAGCGGTAATATTACTACATATTTTCCTCGTTGGGGGACTGCTGAGTAATCTATTTTTTCCTGCTATATTACTTTTAATTATTTGGCAACTCATATTTGGTTTGTTTATTACTTGGAAGTTTTCGCCTAAAGAGTTAAATAAATTTTCACATATGGTTCATGCCCAGTTTCTTACTGGAGTAATCATTGGTATATTTTCACTCTTTGGACATCTCTTAGTTGATAAATAGATTTTGAAGGATTTCATATGATAAGTGACTACCAATTGTCACAGATTTAGCTCTACATGTAATGAGGTAACTCTTTGATATAAGTTTCAAATTCATCTTTTGAAATAGGTTTAGAAAAATAGTATCCTTGTAATATATCACATCCTTTAGATAATAAATATTCTTTTTGAGTGATTTTTTCAACTCCCTCTGCCACAACATTTAACTTTAATACTTTTGCAATATTAAGTATCATCTCTATCATTTGCTCACCATCTTTAGTAATAGCAATTTCATCTATAAACGATTTATCAATCTTTAGTTCAGCAAATGGTAATTGACGAAGATAACTTAAAGAAGAGTAACCTGTTCCAAAGTCATCTATGGAAAATGAAAGACCTAGCTCTTTTAATAAATACATATTTTTCATAAGTAGTTTTGTATCTTCTGATGTGCTTGTCTCAGTAATCTCAAATATAACTTTTTTAATTAGTCTTTCATCGAGGTATCTATCATAAAGTTCTTTAACATTATCAATAAATTTATTATGAAAAAGTTGTCTTACGCTTATATTAATTGATATATTAGCTATATTAATACCTTTTTCATCCCACTCTTTTAAAGTTTTAAAAGACTCTTCTAAAATATAATGACCAAGTTCAATTATCATTCCAGTTTGTTCAGAAATAGGTATAAAAACTTCAGGGGAAATAGAACCTAAATCTTTGTTATCCCATCTAGCTAGTACTTCACAACTTATCTCTTGTGAATTAGCCATTATTTGTGGTTGATATTTTAAAGATATTTCATTATTTGCCACTGCAAAATGCAGTAATCTTTCAATATCAAGTTTATGCTCTATTCTTTTAGATAGTTCATCAGTAAACATTATTACTCCATCTCTACCTTTTTCTTTTGCTTCATACATAGCGATATCAGCTTCTTTTATAAAAGTAGAAGCATCCAATGTAGGGTTGTCAATAATACTTACTCCAACGCTAGCACTGATATATAAATGATGTTCTTGTATTTGATAATTATTTTTTATAGTGTTAAGTAGTTCTTCTGAAAATTTTGTAGCAAAGTCATAACATACATCTTTCTTATCATAGAAGTTACTTAAAATACAAAACTCATCTCCACCAAGTCTTGAAACATTACATTCATATTTATTAGATAAGACTTGCATTCGAGAAGCAACTTCTATAAGTAGGTTGTCTCCTATATCATGTCCAAGAGTATCATTAATAGTTTTGAAGTGATCCAAGTCAATTAATAAAAGAAATATAAATTTGTTATTTTGTTTTTGAATTTTTAAGGAATCTTCTAAACGCTCTATTAAATAACGACGATTCCCAAGAGACTGTGAAATAATCAAACCCCACAACTCATAATTTTCTAATTCCAACTCAATTATAGGCAATTATTTTGCCTAAATTGTACCATAAAGATATTTAACATTAT
>JAFLJV010000276.1 GCA_022712845.1 Sulfurimonas sp.
GTGTGGCAAGTGTCAAAGAAGTACGAGGCTTCGCCCGTATCGCCCGTATCAATCATCAACGTACTGTTACTATCTATGGTGATGTGGATGCAGAAGTTGCCAATACTTCTGAAATTATTTCGGGAACCGAAAAGAATTTTCTGCACGATTTAGAACAGCGTTACTCAGAAATTACTTTTAGTCTTAAAGGAGAAGTTGAAGAAGGATCTAAAACAAAATTTTCAATCATCAGTGGTTTTGCTCTGGGCGCATTAGGTGTGTTTTTATTGCTGAGTTTAATCTTTCGCAACTATCGTGAACCGGCAATTGTTATGCTGAATATTCCTCTGGCACTCATAGGTGCTATTTGGGGGCACCTCATTATGGGGCTGGATTTTACGCTTCCGAGCATGATCGGATTTGTTTCACTTGCTGGTATCGTGGTCAACGATTCTATCTTGCTGGTAGTATTTGTTAAGCAACATATAAAAGGTGGCATGGCTTTACATGATGCAGCAAAACAGGCTGTACGTGATCGATTCCGTGCAATTTTTTTAACCTCAATAACGACAGTAGCAGGCATGACACCATTATTATTTGAAACCAGTACACAGGCATTGATACTGGTGCCGCTGGTTACCAGCATCGTATTTGGTATGTTGACATCAACACTTCTTATATTATTGGTATTACCTTCTATTTACGCTATTTTGGAAGATTTTGGCGCTATGAGGAAACTTAAAGAAGAGGCACGAGTTTAATTAAGCGGCAATCTGCCATAAACCTCCGTAATTTCTTCAACATTGATACGATGTTCTACTTCCGTTTTTTCGCAGTCAATTTGTGCGATGCTTTCAACTGCCTGGCGTAAGTCATTAGGATCATCAGAATGCTTGTTATAAAGTATTCGGATAAGTTTGTCTGCCGAGCCAGCAATATCGGTTCGCTTGTTTTCCCAGTCAGCACGGTATCCTCACTCACACTTAAAATATCGGCAAATGAGTTTTGTGTCAAATTCATTTCCTTACGTAAGAATTGAATTTCGTCCCCTGTAAATGCAGATGATTTTTGTACGATATCAAGACCAATAACTTTATGTAAACCCGCCAGATTATGAATTGAAACAGCTTCGCCATGTTCTGTTTGAACAACATCATAGCCATCAGCAAGATATACATTCAATAATCCACTATTGCCATTTAATAAAAGAGTTTTTTCTTTATCCATAAGCCCCTTCCTTTTGTACTAAACTATAAGTCGATTATTATGGAAATTAAACCATACAATACATTCAAGTTTGCGCAAAAAACGCGCTTGGACCTCCGCTTCGCTGCGACCACTTAATTAGGCATTAGAAAAATACAAAATAAAGAAAAACTTGCAAATTCCATGTAGGTAATACTATAATGGTATTACTTTATGCTTGGAGATGATTGATATGCGAGTTACAACAAAAGGTCAAGTTACAATCCCTAGAAATATACGTGAAGTTTTAGGCATTAGCCCAGAAACAGAAATAGATTTTATTGAGGAAAATGGAAAATTTTTTTTAGTAAAAACAGATACACCAGTCATTAAAAAGAAATTTAAAAAACTCAGAGGCATAGCAACTGCAAAAATGTCAACAAATGAAATTCTTAACTTAACAAGAGAGCAATGATGAATGGTGTTTTTGTAGATTCATGTGTTCTTTTAGATCTGTTTACTGACGATAAAGACTGGGGTGAATGGTCAGAAAATATATTAGAAAAATACAGCCAAACAAATACTTTATACATTAACTCTATTGTGTATACGGAAATATCTATAGGATTTAAGAAAATAGAAGAAGTGGAAAAAGCTATTTCAGAACTTAATATAAAAGTTTTAGAAATACCAAGGGAAGCACTATTTCTTACTGGTAAGGTGTATTTAAAATATAGAAAAAATAAAGGAACAAAAAACTCACCTTTACCAGACTTCTTTATTGGTGCACATGTATCGGTGGAAAAATTTAATTTAATAACAAGAGATGCAAACAAATATAAAACCTATTTTCCTCAAGTTAAACTTATTCATCCTGAACATTAACTATGGTGGTAAATAATTTTCTAACGATCGCATCAACGTTGACCGTAAATACACCGTTTCGCTTTGCTCCATTCTGTATTTACGGCAAGTTATGCAGGCGTTAGCTGTAAAAAACAGAGAATATATTGGAAAATTACATCGTATCGTTTATTGGTCTTTTTGCTTCAGTAGCAACAATCATACTTCTTATCAAAGAGTTTCTAGGGCACAATGAAAAAGTTAAAGTCTTTTTCTATCTAACATTAACGATTGTTTTATGTGTCGCTACAACATCATCAATAATTGAAGCAAATCATCTAAGAAACAAAAATTTAAACCTCAAGAAAGATGTTTTAGTTATAAATAGTGGAATTGCTATAGTAAATAAAATAATGAAAGATATTGAAAAATTGCATATTCCGGCCCAACCTGAACACTCATTCTGGTTTAACGTGAACACCTATTCTGGTCGAAGCTGAACACTGATTCTGGTTTAAGTTGAACACTTTTGGTGTTTTTCCGGAATAGGTGTTCAACATGCCGGAATGGGTGTTCAGCTTGAACCAGAATCTTTTTCAACGCATTGTTTTATAACCACTTTGCTATCCTTCTTCGCTTTTTGGGAGAAGGCAATGGCTTCAAAGAGGACAACAATGCGAAATATCAGAGATATTCTTCGTTTAAAACTTGCCGGTGGACTATCCATCCGGCAGATTAAGGCCAGCACCAAAGTCAGTGTTGGCACCATTCAAAAACTACTCAGCAAGGCGGGTGCGCTTGGGCTTACCTGGCCACTGCCAGAAGGCCTGGACGACAACCAGTTAGCCCAGATGTTTTATCCCGGTGCGGACACACGGGTATCCTCACGCCACCAGGTACCCGACTGGGTTATTGTTCATCAGGAACTCAAGCGTAAAGGCATGACCAAGCAGTTACTGTGGGAGGAATATGCCGAGCGCTATCCCAACCGCTGCTACAGCTACTCCCAGTTCTGTGACCGTTACCGCCACTGGTGCGGCCAGCAGAAGCGCTCGATGCGACAAGTCCACAAGGCAGGTGAAAAAGTATTTGTTGATTACTGCGGCCCCACCGTGCCGATTGTTAATGCAGGCACCGGTGAGAGTCGAACTGCACAAGTCTTTGTCGGTGTACTGGGTGCCTCCAATTACACTTACGCTGATGCAACCTATACACAGTCATTGCCTGACTGGCTGAGTAGTCATGTGCGCATGCTGGAGTACTTTGGCGGTTGCCCCGATATGATTATCCCGGATAATTTGCGCTCTGGCGTTAGCAAAGCCTGTCGTTATGATCCGGAGCTTAACCCCAGCT
>JAFLJV010000274.1 GCA_022712845.1 Sulfurimonas sp.
TATGAAACCATGGGAGTATGAGATGAGAGATTTGGGGTATAATTATCGTATCACAGATGTTCAATGTGCTTTAGGCCTCTCGCAGCTAAACAAGCTTCCTAAATTTATAAATAGACGATTTGAAATAGCAAAAAAATATGACAACGCTTTTAAAAATACGATTATAAAACCACTTTATACATTTGATGGAAAATCATCATACCATCTTTATGTGGTACAAGTTGATTTTAGCAAGCTAACTATTACCAAAGTGGATTTGTTTAATAAATTAAGAGAAAAGAGTATCGGTATTCAAGTTCATTATATACCTATTAATAAACAGCCATATTATAAAGGCTTAGGCTATGGACAAGAGGTGACACCAAATATGGATAACTATTATGAAAAGTGTTTTTCACTTCCTATGTATCCACTTTTAGGTGAGGAAGAACAAGACTATGTTATAAAAACTTTAATGGAGATGTTAAATGTATAATATTTTAGAGGTGGCAAACACACATGCTGGCGATATAAACTATATGTTTAGTTTGTTAAAAGAGTTTGAAGAGTTTAATAAAATAGATAATTTTGGTATTAAATTTCAACCTTTTAAATATGATAAAATAGCAACTAGTGATTTTGCTTGGTACGATGTTTACAAGGAGCTTTATTTCAATGAAAAAGAGTGGAAGCAAATTATTGATAAAGCTTATGAAACAAAAGATATTTGGATAGATTTATTTGATGAATATGGTATCTCCATTATAAATCAGCATATAAATAAAATATTTGGTATTAAATTACAAACATCAATTTTGGATAATGAAATTATTTTTAAAGAATTAAAAAAGCTAAATTTAATGAATATAAATTTAATAATTAATATAGCTGGAAGAACCAAGGAAGATATTGATGATATATTAAATAAATATAGTGAACTTAATGTAAAAGAGATACTTATAGAAGTTGGATTTCAAGCATTCCCTACGAAACTTGAAGATTCTGGACTATCAAAAATAAAATATTTAAAAGAAAAACATAAAAATAAAATTGTTTTTGCAGATCACATTGATGGAACTAGTGAAGATGCCATTACTTTGCCATTAATTGCCGCTATGTATGGTATTGATTGTATTGAAAAACATATTATGCATAGTACATTAGATACAAAATATGATCATTTTTCAAGTGTGAAATATGACACTTATAAAAAAATCATTTTATCTCAAAAAAATTATATTCCTTTATTGAATAGTTCATTTATAAATGAAGCTGAGATGAATTATATAAAAACAACATATCAGATCCCTCTTTTGAATTGTAATAAAGAATTATTTGGCTTGATAGATTATAATAATGACTTTAAATTTAGACGGTCTAGCTCAACAGGATTAGTAATGAAAGATATTAAAAAATTAATATCTAATTATTATATTTTAAATACAAATAAAAGTGAAAATCAATCTTTAAAAAAAGAAGACTTCAAAAAGGCTAATATTGCTGCAATAATTGCATGTAGATTAAAATCAACTAGGTTGCCTAAAAAAGCGATATTGAAAATAAATGGATTAAGTTCTATTGAATTATGCATTAAAAATACACTTAAACTTAATGATATAAATCATGTTGTTTTGGCTACATCTGACAATAAAGAAGATTCAGAATTAATTAATTATACATATAATGATAGTGTTATATTCCACCAAGGCGATCCAGATGATGTAATAGAAAGATATCTGGATATTATAGATAAATTAAAAATTGATGTCTTTGTTAGAATTACTGGTGATATGCCGTATGTAAGTTCTGAAATTACAGATTATTTATTAAATAGTCATTTTAAAACAGGAGCTGACTATAGCGTAGCCAAAGAAGTTGCGGTAGGAACAGGTGTTGAAATAATTAATTCAAGTGCATTAAGAAAAGTAAAAAAACATTTTCCAAATGCTGAATATTCTGAATACATGACTTGGTATTTTCAAAATAATGCGGAACACTTCAATCTGAATTTTGTAGACTTACCTGAAAAATGGATTAGAACTTATAGATTAACATTAGATTATCAAGAAGACTTGGACATGTTTATTAAAATTGAAGAATATTTTGAAAAAAATGATATTGAATATTCAATTGATGAGCTATATAATTTTTTAGATTCAAATAAAGAAATTAGCTCTATAAATTCACATTTGACCTTAAAGTATAAAACTGATCAAAAGTTGATCGATACTTTGAATAAAAAAACTAAAATAGAATAATTATAATATGTATAAAAACATTTTATTCAGAGCTGATTCATCATCTAAAATTGGTACTGGTCATATTATGAGAGATTTAGTGTTGGCTTCGCAATATAAAGATTCAAATATTATATTTGCTACACAAAATTTAGATGGAAATATAAATCATAAAATTAAAGATGCTGGATATAAAGTAGAAATACTTAAGTCAAACAGTTTAAAAGAAGTGGTAGGGTTAGTAGAGAAATATGGCATTGATTTAGCAGTAATAGATCATTACGGCATTGATTATAAATATGAGAAAAAATTAAAAAAAATAGGTGTTAAGATATTGTCATTTGACGATACATATGAAAAACATTGTTGCGATATAATTTTAAATCATAATATAAGTGCAGATAAAAAAAGATATAAAGATTTAGTTCCTGAGAGCTGTGAACTAAGATGCGGGGCAAAATATACACTTCTAAGAGATGAGTTTATCAAAGAAAAAAACAAAAAAAACAAAGTAAAAGACACTAAAGTAAAAACCATTTTTGTAGCCATGGGTGGAGCAGACCATAGTAATATTAATATGGAAATTTTGAATGTTCTTGAAAACTTTGATAATATAAAAGTGAATGCTGTAACCACAACAGCAAATCAAAATCTCAAAGAGTTACAAAAATATGTTAAAAATATAAAGTGGATTAACTTACATGTCAACTCAAATAAAATAGCGAAACTGATGAGAAAGAGTGATTTAGCTGTTATCACTCCAAGCGTAACAGCCAATGAAATGTATTTTATAGGTACACCTTTTATAGCAATTAAAACAGCCGAAAATCAAGACGATATGTATAACTATCTTAAAAGAAAAAACTTTTTAACACTTAAAAAGTTTAGTTCTAGTAAGTTAAAAAAACTACTTAAGGAGATAATTTTAAGATGAACATAGCAATTCTTACATCACCAAATCAATGGTTTGTATCTTATGTAGAAAAATTAAATCAAGAAATAGTGAACTCACAAATTTTTTTTGATCATAAAAAAATGAATGGAAATTATGATGTTGTATTTATATTGAGTTATTATAAAATTATTGAACAAGAGTATTTAAATAACAATAAACATAACATTGTTATACATGCTAGTGCATTACCAAATGGCAAGGGATGGGCTCCGATGTTTTGGCAGATATTAGAGGGTAAAAATAAAATAACTTTTACTATGTTTGAAGCTTCAAATGGTGTAGATGATGGTGATATTTATATGCAAAAAATCATTATTCTTTCTGGTTATGAGCTAAATGATAAATTGAGAGAAAAACAAGCAAATTTTATTATAGATATGTGTGTAGAATTTTTAGATAATTATGAGAAGTATAAACTTTCAACTAAACAAGCTGGAGATGAGAGTTTTTATAAGAAAAGAACTGCTAAAGACAGTGAATTGGATATAAATAAAACCATAAAAGAACAATTCAATTTACTTAGAATAGTAGACAATAATACGTATCCAGCTTTTTTTTATAAAGATAGTAAAAAATATATAATTAAAATAGAAGAGGCAAGTGATGAAGATAGGTAGTTTTGATTTGAAAAAAGATGGCACATATATTATTGCTGAACTTAGTGCAAACCATAGTGGCAAAATATCTATCGCTAAAAATACTATCAAAGCAGCGAAAGAAATAGGTGCTAACTGTGTAAAACTTCAAACATATACTGCTGATACTTTAACTCTTAATTGTGATAAAGAAGATTTTATAATAAAAGGTGGGACTCTTTGGGACGGTAAAAGCATGTATGAGCTTTACCAAGAGGCTTATACTCCATGGGAATGGCATCAAGAGTTGTTTGACTATGCAAGAGAGATAGGTATCGATATATTCTCTTCACCGTTTGATAAAAGTGCAGTGGATTTTTTAGAAGCTTTAAATCCATCTGCTTATAAAATAGCATCGTTTGAAATCACAGATTATGAGCTTATAAGATACACAGCCTCTAAAATGAAACCAATAATCATATCGACAGGCATAGCTACAATAGATGAGATACAAGATGCGGTTGATATATGCAGAAGAATTGGAAATGATGAGATAGTGCTACTTAAGTGTACAAGCGCATATCCAGCACCGCTTGAAGATGCTAATTTAAACATGATTCCTGACATAGCAGAAAAATTCGGTGTACTAAGTGGATTTTCTGATCATACCCTTGGTTCATTAGCTCCGGTTGTTGCAATTACTCTTGGTGCAAAGGTTATTGAAAAACATTTTATCTTAGATAAGTCAATAGGTGGCGCTGATGCAGACTTTTCAATGGATAAGAAAGAGTTCTCAGAGATGATTAAAGCCATAAGAGACACTGAAAAACTTCTTGGAAAAATTGATTACAGTATGACAGATAAAAAGAAAATAAGCAGACAGTTTAGCAGAAGTCTTTATGTATCGAAAGATATAAAAAAGGGTGAACTATTTACTAACGAAAATGTAAGAAGTGTCAGACCTGGATATGGTATGCATCCTAAATATTTAAATGATCTTTTAGGCAAAATTGCTGAAAAAGATTATGAGTTTGGTGAGAGATTTTTTAAATGAAATTAGATGATGATTTATATATAGATTCTGTCAGTTTAAAAAATAATTCTGATTGGAAAAAAATATATAGTATATATTTAAATCATATAGAAATATTTTCCGAACTAATAGAAAATATAATGATTAAGTACAAAATGACAAAAATTCAGGCACGTGATGCAATATTGTATGAATTGATGAGTTGTCATTATCAAAAAGCACACCGAAAAAAGCTTTTTGAAAAGAATAGATTTAAATGGTTATTAATACATATCAGTACTATTTTGGCGGTATTTTTTAATAGCTTAATTTCACTTTTTATTTTTCGTAAAAAAATTAAGAAAGATGTTCTTTTTGAGGAAATGTTTTCTAAAAATGGATGGACTCTTCGTTTTTATAGATATATAAATAAACTTTTAAGTGACAAGATATCTAGTAAGGCTATCTTTTATATACACCCAGGTATAAATAAAGATATTTTTAATAATTCTATTGAAGAATGGAAAGGAAAAGTCATTAATAGAAGATACTCTAGTATGATTTTTAATTTTAAAGAATCTTTGTTTGTGGTTTGTCATGAGTTATTTTATTTTTATAAGCTATTTAAGTTCTCAAATAATATTAATATTACATATGTATATTTAAGATTTATACGGAAGTATCTAGTGTATAGTTCTCAAATCCATAATATAGAAGCTAGAGTAATAGTTGCAGCAGGTGATTATTATTGGAATCCTGTAAAATATTTTGTATATAAAAAGAATACTGAAAATGTAATATTATTACAACATAATTTTAAAAATGAATATTTGCACAATAGATTATTTCAATATTGTGATTATTATTATGCACATTCAAATCAAGCAATTGAAAAGCTTGAAGGAATACCTTTTACAAAAAAATACTCAATTGGTAGCTTTCAGTTAGTTCCATTTTTAGAGCCTGTGCCTTTAGAATATGATATTATGTTTATTAATCAAACAGTTAATGATGACTTAACAAATGCTTGGCCTGATTTAAATCAAGAAAGACTGATAGATAATTATCATTTACTAATAAATAATTTTAAATTATATTTGGAGAAGCATAGTAATATAAAAAGTATTTATGTTGCAAAACATACAACTATTAATTCTGAACCATCAACAACAGTAAAAGAAAAGTTTAAAAATATTTCAAATATAAAATTTATAGGTGCCTATGGTCCAAAAACTTTTGAATTGATAAAAAAGTCAAAGTTAGTAATTAATATGTATTCAAGCTTAGGTTTTGAGGCTTATGGATTAGATAAAAGAGTTTTATGGGTAAACTATAATAGATGTTGTGATTTATTTAAGTATGATGTAGAAAATGAAGATATACATGTATTAATTAATGACACAAGTTATGAATCTTTTGAAGAAAGAGTAAATTTACTTTTATCTGAAAATAGTGACGTTGATAAGCATTATATAAAACTAAAAGAAAAATATATGAATATACAAGATAATCCTGCTGAAATTGTTGCCAGAAAGATAGAAGAATTACTTTTGGAGAACAAATGAATATTAAAATTTTAGACTGTACATTACGAGATGGTGGATATATAAATGACTGGGAATTTTCAAATCAACAAATTAATAATATAATAAATTCCCTGGAAAAATCAAATATAGATATTATAGAATGTGGTTATTTAGATAGTAGAAAAGGCAAAGCATCAAATTCTACGCTTTTTGATTGTACTGACTCAATTGAGCAATTTTTGAAAAATCATGATAATCAATCAGAAAAAGTTGTAATGATTAATCTTGGTGATTTTAATATTGATCTTTTACCATTTAAAAGTAAAACAACTATAGATGGAATAAGGTTGGCTTTTCATAAGAAAGATGCTGATATTGCATTTAAAATATCAAAAAAAATAATAAAGCTAGGTTATAAACTTTACTTTCAACCAATGGTGACAAAAAATTATCAAGATATTGAGTTTTTATCTTTAATAAAAAAAGCTAATGAGTTAAGTGTTTACTCTTTTTATATTGTTGATAGTTTTGGTTCTATGACACTCGAAGAGTTTAAAAAATATATGACTTTAGCTGATAATAATTTGAACAAAGATGTGGTTTTGGGCTATCATTCACATAACAATATGCAGTTGGCATTTTCAAACGCAATAAATATGTGTAATACAAAATTAAATCGAGATATAATAATTGATTCTAGCATATATGGTATAGGAAGAGGTGCAGGTAATTTAAATACAGAATTAATTGCTGATTATTTAAATACTTCATTTAATAAAAAGTACGATAGTTTACCACTACTAGAAGTTATAGATGAATTTTTAAGTTCTTTGATGAAAATAAAATCATGGGGATTTTCACCAGCTCAATATCTTTCAGCCTCTTTTAATTGTCATCCAAATTATGCAACATATTTAATAAATAAAAATAATAATCATATTGTAGGGATACGAAAAGTTTTAGAAAAACTTTCTGACGAAAAAAAATCATCTTTTGATGAAAAAGTTATATCAAAGTTATATATAGAATCTCTTTTAGAAATAAAAACTACCGTAAAAGGAAAATTTATTATTCCAAGAGAGAGAAAGATTTTGTTGGTAGCTTCTGGCAAAAGTGTAGAAAAAAATCTAGAAGCTATAAAGAAAAAAATTAATAATGATGATTATATACTGATTGCTCTTAATCATAATCCAAGTTTTAAATGTGATTATTATTTTTTTTCAAACCAAAAAAGATTTGATGAGTTTAAAAGAGTCTTACCAGCAGACAAAACAGTTATTACTAGTAATATTTCTTCTGATAGTAGTGTAGAGATAGTATTGGATTTTGCAAAATTAGTTTATATAGAAAATAAATTTGTTACTAATGTTGCAATAGTTATGATTAATTATTTAATTTCTCAAAATATATTAAAAGTTGAAGTTGTTGGTTTAGATGGATATAAAATAGATATTGATAATTACAATTATCAAGAGACTAGTGTAATAAATGACAATAAAGAGCTTCTTGATCAAAATAATATAATTCAAGAATCATTAAACAGTTTGATGAAAAAGATAGAGATAATTTTTGTAACACCAAGTTTATTTGAATAGGAGATGGAGTTATGTTAAAGAAAAATTTTTTAAAAGAAAAGTTAGGCGATAATAAGTTTACAATTGGAACTTGGAATATTATTGATGCTCCTATGGTTGTGGATGTGATAGCAAGCAGCGGAATTGATTTTATAGTTATTGATGCTGAACATGGAGCTATTAGTTATGAAACAGCTCAAATAATGATTGGACTTTGTGAAAGTTATAATGTAACACCTATTATGAGAGTTGGTGAAATAAATGAAAGTTTAATTTTAAGAGCGTTAGATATCGGAGCTCATGGCGTACAGTTGCCAAACATATCAACAGCTGAGGATGCTAAATTATTTGTACAGTTTGCAAAATATCCTCCTATTGGAATTAGAGGTTTTTCTCCATATACTAAGGCTGGCTTGTATGATGTTATAAATGGTAAAGAAATGCCAAGCATCGCTAATGAAAACACACTTTTAATAGCAAATGTTGAAGGTCAAGATGGTATGAATAATCTTGAAGAGATAGTGCAGGTAGATGGAATTGATGTGGTATTTATAGGCCTTTTTGATATGAGTAAATCTCTTGGAATAGCAGGTGATGTTCAAAATCCAAAAGTAATGCAGAAACTTGATGAAGCAATATCTACAATTCATAAGTATGGAAAGAAAGTTGGTTCTATCGCTTCAAATCTGAACATGTTAGAAACTTTAAAAAATAAAGACATCGATTATCTTACATATTCCGTTGATACTGGTATGATAAAAGAATCGTACCAAAATATGATAAAAAGTTTTAAAGGTTAATTATGAATAGATTTGAGACGATGAAACGACTTCTTGATACAAGAAAATATTTCAAATTAGTTTGTGGTGCTGGAAATGAAGATGCAGAAGAAGTAAAAAGATTAGTTGTACTTTATACTTTAGCAGGTGCAAAAGGTATGGATGTTTCAGCAACTATTAATGTTGTAGAACATGCTATGCAGGGTATAGATTTAGCATTTGAATTAGCTCCTAAGTTAGGAATAGAATTAAAAACTAGACCTTTTATAACAGTGAGTGTTGGTATGCCTGGCGATCATCACGTGAGAAAAGCTTTTATTGATTTGGATACATGTATAACTTGTAATTTGTGTATTCCTGTATGTCCTACAGATGCTATTCCTGATGAGTTAATTATATTTACTGAAAAATGTATAGGGTGTGGAAACTGTAGTGCGATTTGTCCAAAAGACGACATAATATCTTATTCAAATAATCAAAGAGAGCTTCGAGAATTACTACCAAAATGTCTAGAAACAGGAGCGGAACATATAGAGTTACATGCTGCTATAGCCGATGATACCTCTATCATGGATGAGTGGCAAATAGTTTGTGATTCAAATCCTAATGGACATGTTTCAATGTGCCTTGATAGACTTCATTTATCTAATTTTGGATTTGAAGAGAGAGTAAGAAAAGCAAAAGAGATAGCTGGAGAAAGATTGATAATTCAATCAGATGGTTATCCAATGAGTGGTGGTGCAGATGATTATAATACTACGCTTCAGGCAATTGCAACTGCTGATGTATTAAATAAAAAATTCAATATGATTATTGATAAAAAAAACAAAGTTTTAAAATATAGAAATAAAACTGAAGTAAATCAGCTTTTATCTGGTGGAACAAATTCCTTAACAACAGTTCTCGCAGATCAATGTGGTGTTAAATTTCAAGGTTCATCTCTTGGAACATTTGCTAGAAAGATTGTTAAAGATGTAATTAATAATGACAGCTTCTATGAAAATAAAGAGCTTATTAAGCAGGGGTATCTAATAGCTAAAAAGCTTGTGCTTGAGAATGTTGGTGAAGTTAATGAGTAGTTTAATACTACCAGACAGTAAAATTGATAATATTAAGATGGTTATATTTGATAAGGACGGAACGCTTATAGATGTACATCATTACTGGTGTTCAATGATTGAGTTTAGAGCAGATTTTTTTGTAAATAGTTTAAATATTAGTGATAAGCAAAAATTACATGATGATCTTGTTAAAGCTATGGGTATTAATTTAAAAACCAAAAAAATGAAACCTGAAGGTCCTGTTGGAATTAAACCACGAGGATTTATAGTAGATGTAGCACTTGATATAATGAAGAAATATGATAAGTCATATACAAAACTAATGGTAGAAGATATTTTTAAAAAAGTTGATGAATTTTCTAAAACAAAACTTGATACCATTGTAAAAGCTTTGCCAGATATGAAAAGAGTTCTAGAAGATTTGACAAAAGCTAATATTAAAATCTCAATAGCAACAACTGATTTAAGTGCAAGAGCGGTTTTAGCAATGAAGTCGTTAAGCGTTGATGCCTATTTTACAAATATTGCAGGCGCAGATTTAGTGAAAAAAGCAAAACCAAATCCTGACTTAGTAGAGTATATTCTAGATGAAAACAGTTTATCAAAAGAGGATGTTGTTGTAGTTGGAGACTCTATGGCTGACTTAGGAATGGCAACAAATGCTAATTGCAAATTTATAGCTGTGAAAAGCGGTCTTTATACAAGTGATTTTATAAATCAAAGTGAAAATATTATTGAAGATTTGACAAAATTAAGGGTGGAGATATGAAAATTGTAGGTATGATACCAGTGAGAATGGAATCAACAAGATTGCCAAAAAAAGCTATTAGGGATATATGTGGATTACCCATGATTATTCATACTCTAAAAAGAACAATGCTTGCAAAAGAATTAGATGAAGTATATGTTGTAACAGACTCTAATGATATTAAAGAGCTTGTAGAACTGCATGGTGGGAAAGTTATCATTACAAGTGCACATCATCAAACTGGTTCAGATAGATTAGCAGAAGCTGCATCTAAAATAGAAGCAAATATAATTGTAAATATTCAAGGAGATGAAGTTTTAGTAAATCCAAAGCATATAGATCAAAGTATTCAAGGTCTTGTAAATTCGGATGCACAAGTTTCAATTCTTCTGACAAAATTCTCTAAGAAGAATTCACCTGGAGATATCAAAGCAGTAGTTAATTTAAAAAATGAGGTTATGTATATTTCAAGAAATGATTTACCATCAGATGCAAGAGTTGAAGTAACATCTATGCTAAAAGCATATCATGTAGTTTCATTTAGAAAAGACTTTTTAATTAAGTATGCTTCTTTAGAACAGACTCCATTGGAGAAAATTGAATACAATGAATATTTAAGAATATTGGAAAATGGCTACAAAATACAAGGAGTTATGGTTGATAGTGATTCTGTTAGTGTTGATACAGAAGAGGATTTGAGATATGTTACTCAGAAAATGGAAAATGATGAAATATATCATCAATACAAGTTTTAACTTGGTGAATAAATGAACAGTGAAGAATATAAATTAAATGAGATACATAATTATATTGATAATAAAAAAAAATATGCATATAAAGATATTTTTCATTTAGAAAATCAAGTATTAAATAAAAATCCTTACACAAGTGATTTTATAAAAAAATATTTATTTTCTAATTCTTACACTAATCCATCTCTCTTCTTTATCGTTAAAAATATTTTTCTTTTTTATATAAAAATATTTACTAGATTTTTTATTTATTTGCTTGGTTTTCTAATATTTAAAACAAAGTATAAAAAAAATAGAATAGATTTCAGTAAGAAGTTGATTTTAGTTGATACATTTTTTTTAGTTGATAAAATAATAAGTGAAAAACAATTTAATGAAAAATATTTCATAGGTATATATGATGTATTAGATAAATATAATATGCAATATGTATTCTTTCCTAGATTATATGGAATAAGTAAAAATCCCTTTAAAATTATTGGCTTGTTAGATGTCTTAAAGAATGATAAAAATATTTTTTTATATGAATATGAACTATTATCATTAAAAGATTTATTTAGAATATTAATATTTATTTTAAAGTATCCATTTAAAACATTGCAGTTATTACAAAAAAACAATACTGATATTGATAAATTATTTAATTATGAAATTATAAATAGTCTGCCAAGTACTTCATTTAACGCTTATTTACGATATTTAGTAGGAAAAAAAATTTCTAAAATGCTCTCACCTAATTCAAAAATAATAAGTTGGCAAGAATTTCAAAATTTAGAAAAAACATTTAATAAAGCTATAAAAGAATCAGAAAATAATATTACTATTTATGGTTGTCAGTTTTTAATTCAGTATCAGAATTATATAAGTATGCATATTGGTGATATAGATTATGAATTGAATATAACACCACATTTAATCTTATCAAATGGAAAATATAATTATAACTTTAGTAATAAGCAGTCATTTAAAGATGGAGTGTCTTTAAGATATAAAAATATATTTGAATTTGAAGGTGTAAAAAAAGATGCTAATGAGATTGTGGTGTTATTAACTTATGAAATTAAGGAAAGTATTCGATTGTTGGACTTAATAAGCTATATTGACGAAGAAGTTAAAATCAAAATTCATCCAGCAACAAATAAAAAACAATTTATTAAATATTTGAATAAAAATTGGAAATTTGTTGATACGAATGTATATGATTTATTTTATAATACAAAAATTGTCTTTGTCGCTTCTATGTCTGGAACAGCGCTTGAAGCTGTTGCTTGTGGGGTGTCTGTAATTATTATCGGTTCAAACGATAATATTACAGCTAATCCGCTTATAGATTATGGAAAAGGTAAAATTTGGGATATTGCTTTTAGTAAGGATGATGTGAAAAAATTGTATAATCAGTTAACTGAATATAAAAATAATAATACAGATGAAATAAAAGAGATAGTTTCTTGGTATAAGGATAACTTTTTTATTGAACCAACAGAAGAAAATATTATAAAAGCGTTCGATTTAGATAAGGATTAGTGTATATGAAAGTAGTATTGTTAGCTGGTGGATTTGGGACCAGACTAAGTGAAGAAACAGATTTAAGACCTAAACCGATGGTTGAAATAGGTGGTAAGCCTATTATTTGGCATATTATGAAGACTTACTCAAAATATGGCTTCAATGAGTTTGTAGTTTTACTTGGATATAAAGGTTATTATATAAAAGAATATTTTGCAAATTATTTTTTACATCAAAGTGATGTTACGATAGACATGGCAAATAACAATATGGAAATACATAATAACTCCAGTGAACCTTGGAAAGTAACTTTGCTTGATACTGGACTAGATAGTATGACAGGTGGAAGAATTAAAAAAGCACGAGATTTTATAGGTAATGAACCATTTATGCTTACTTATGGTGATGGAGTTGCAGATATAAATATTGAAGAACTAGTTAAGTTTCACAAATCACATGGAAAACTACTTACTATGACATCAGCCCAACCAGATGGAAGATTTGGTGCATTAGATATTGATGATAACAATCATGTCAAAGAGTTTAAAGAAAAACCAAAAGGTGATGGTAGTTGGATTAATGCTGGTTACTTTGTATGTGAGCCAAAAGTATTTGATTACATAACAGAAGGTGATAGTACAATATTTGAGCAAGCACCTTTAAAAAATCTAGCAAAAGATGGTGAAATATTTACATATAAACATCATGATTTTTGGATGCCAATGGATACATTAAGAGATAAAAATAAACTTAATGAATTGTGGGAAGAAGGAAAAGCTCCATGGAAAGTATGGGATAAATAGTGTTTGCTAATATCTACAAAGATAAAAAAGTATTAGTTACAGGGCATACGGGTTTTAAAGGTACATGGCTTACTACATGGCTTTTAAAGTTAGGTGCTAATGTTGTGGGTATTTCAAAAAACATTCCAACAACTCCTTCTATGTTTGAAGAACT